>USTB01000010.1 GCA_900557635.1 uncultured Eubacteriales bacterium | reverse complement strand
TAGGACGCCGCCGTGACCGACTGCCCCACTCTGCCGAGCAGATAACGGTAGATGTCCAGATCGTAATATGTTACGGTGTCGCAGTGAATGGCAACGTTGATATTCAGCTCCATATCCACGTAGAAGGTCTTTTCGGACAGCTTGAAATCGGCACGGCGAAGCATGTCGGTGCGATAGCTGGAGCACGACAAAATGGGACCCCACGTAGAAAACCCGTAATTCGGATAGCACACATCCTCAAAGCGATATTGCACGCACGGCTTGAGCTGGGTGTAGATCTTCTTGATATTTGCGACATTGGTCTCGGCGAAATCCTCGATGTAGTTGTTGAGGACAACATCGCTGTTTTCGTTTTCCAGAATGTCGATGAGCTTGGCAAATTCCTCGGAATCGACCGTATCGTCGCCGTCAACCACCTTGAGGTATTTGCCGCGCGCCTGCGCAATGCCCACATTGATGGTAGAGCCGTGACCGCCGTTTTCCTTATCGATAAGACGGACGATGGAGCGGCCGCCCACAGTGGTGAGCTGTTCCAGCTCTCTGCCGATCTCGGCTGTGCGATCCTTGGAGCCGTCGTTGACAATGAGAATTTCGATCTTGTTTGCGTTTTTCTGGTCGAGCATCGATACCACGGTGCCGCGCAGATATTTTTCCACATTGTAGGAGGGAACCACCACGGTCAGGACGGGATTTTCATAGATATCGCCGAACGAGAAGTACGGCTCGTCTTTTTCCTCGCGAAACATTTCGATCTCTTTTTCGATGGTGTGCGCATGATCGAATTTGCTCTGAATGGACTCAGATTCGCGCTGTGCAACCCAAAGGAAATAATCGGGGTCATAGTACATTTTCTCAATTACATCGGCATATTCCCTGTAATTTTCGGTCTGACACATGACGCCGAGGTCGTCCGGAATCAACTGACGCACACCGCGGATATCCGAGGTCACCACTGCGCATCCCGAAGAAGCCGCCTCACAGGAGGAGACCGCCTGCGAATCGAAGCGCGTGGGGAAGAGGGCAATTCCGTGCGTTTTGTGCACCTCCTTGATCTCCTCATGCGACAGGAACCTGCGGTGAATGTGCACGTTCTCGAATTGGAGCAGGGGCGCTACAATCTCGGTGTGGAGCGGTCCGTCGCCGTAAATGTCGAATTCCAGATCATCAAAGAACGGACGGTGACTCAATTCCAGGATAATTCTGACCACGGTATCCAGCGAATAGGAATCCGCATTGTAGAACTTCCGAAGCACAAATATCTTGCGTCGGAGGGCGGGGTCTTTCTTTTCGTAACAGAACAGCTCGGTGTCGATGAGGCAGGGAATGACGGTGCTGTTACGGAATTTGATGCCGAGCAGTTCCTCACAGCGGTTTCTTGTGAAATCGGTGACAAAGACCCACTTGGCGTTCTTCATCTCGTTGTACTTGCGGATCATGTAATCCTTATGACGGAAGCGCTGTTCCAGATCGTCCGTAATCTGCACGGGCGGCTCGAAATATCTGCCGGCAATTTTGGGCCAGTCGCGGTACAGGGTCTCCGCGCCGTGAAGATAGAAATAGAGCTTGGTAGTGCTCATATCGGACGATTCCAGAACATTCGCAAATCGGTCGTCAAAGAAGTGGATCAAGACACGATCGTAATGCCGCATCCGAAGCAGATCGCGGAAAAAGCCGAAATTGCCCTTCACGACCTGAACGCCCTCGAACTCATAGTAGCAGAACGAATGAGAATCGTTGATGGATACCACGTCCACCTTCCAGCCGAGCTTCTGATATGCCTGCACCCGCGTGTGGACGAACGCCATGTTGTATTTGTCGCCCGCGGAAGGATAGCCGGGCGCCGCCACGAGCACATCGCCGCGGAAGTGATCCTCCAAAAAGGGCTTCAGCTCGAACTCCGAGGCATATTCCGCCCGCGTGATCTCAGCCTTACAGCCTGCGGGGATCAAAATTGCCAAAATATAATACTTGAGCCACGTAAAGGTGTTCACAAAGGTCGCGTTCAGATTGCACGAGCCGAGCGGCGTGCGATGACGGTTCACTACCTCCAGGCAGGGACCGGAACCGTCCAAAACCTTGCCGTCAAACCGCAGAACGATCTGCTTTTCCGCCCCGCTTTTGAATACGCGGGGATAGATCAAAAACGCATGCGTCGAGGAATTGTTCTCAATGAGCATGCTTTCCTTTTCATATTTGACGTCGAATTTACCGAGCTTGATCCACTTTTTCTTCAGCAGATCCCTGTTTTTGTTTAAGTCTCCCATAACTCTCCTTCGCGATGGATGCGCACGCATGCCGCCGCGTTACTCCCGAATGCGGGACACAAATGTCGGGACACACATGTCCCAAAAAGCCGTAAAACGGCACATAACAATTTATTGTAACATAACAACCCTGCTTTGTCAAGCAAAACAGCGGCTCGGACAACCGGTCTTCGCATTGAGTGAATTCCCAAAGTAAATTCCACAGTGGAATTTACTTTGGGAATCTACGGATCTGCGCGATGCGCGCCGTTCATACGCCCGTTGTTCTTCGCCCGCTTTCCTTACGGCTTGTCCTTTTGCTCCAGACGGCGGATCCTCTCTTCGAGCGTGGCGCATGTCTGCGCCAGACGCACAATCCTTGCGTTCTGCTTGGACAGAATCACAGTGAGATTGATCAGAATGATCAGCACAAACAAACCTTCCAGCAAAAACACGAAATTGGACGCGACCTCAATGCCGATCCGGTCCGCCATTGCCGCGGGCAGGGACGGAAACAGCACCATGATGAAAAGCGCCAACGAGACGGCAAGCCAGATCAGAGAGTATTTCAGAGCCAGCGAGCCGCGGCGAAGCAGATTGAGGATGGTTGCAAAAAAGATCACGATGACGGCAAGCAAAAAAATTCTCAATACCAGTTCCATATTCAGTCTCCCTTGCGGCGCATTGCCTGAATGAAGAGGGCGCATTCCACCTTCAACATGTAATAGACGGATTTCAGACCGTAAATCGACGATTTTCCGCCGCTCCGCTCGTTCATGATCACGGGGACCTCGGCTACCCGAAAATCTTTTTTCAGCGCCGTAATAATTGCCTCCGGCTCGGGATAGTCCTCGGCGTAGTGCCTGGAAAAATACGCGATAGTATCGCGGTTGCAGGCGCGGAAGCCGCTTGTAACGTCGAGCACCCGTTTGCGCGTGAGCAGATGTATGGTCGCCGACACGATGCGGATGCCCAACTGCCGCAAACCGGTGGACTGGAAGCCCTGCTTCTCGATGAAGCCCGAGCCGACCGTCATGTCCGCCTCGCCCCGCTCCAAGGGTGCGACGATCCTCTCGATATATTCGGGATTGTGCTGACCGTCGCCGTCGAGCTGAACGGCATAATCATACCCGTTTTCGGCGGCAAACATATAGCCGGTCTGCATTGCGCCGCCGATCCCCAGATTCATGGGCAGATTCAGGTGGCGAAGCCCGTTTTCCCGCAGTACGGAGAGGGTGTTGTCACGCGAGCCGTCATTGACCACGATATAGTCTACCGCATACTCGGGGGAAAACTGACAGCTTTGCAGTGTCCGGACAGTTTTCAGGATGCTTTCCTGCTCGTTATAAGCGGGAATGATCACCAATATTCGTTTCATTTTGTTCCGTCCGTATCCTATTTTTGATGATTTTCTGTGATTCCTACCTATTATATCAGCAATGCGGACGGCTTGTCAAGCCCTCACGAACAAATCATGAATTAATTGTGCCGCACCCCTGCAAATGTGTGAATTTCCTTGACACAGCACGCTTTTCATGATATAATCTGCTTGAGACAGGCAGAGAATGTCTCTTTTTTGTCGCCGACCGGACGAACGGCGGCAAAACTCCGAAAAAGCATAAGAAAGTGAAATACACTGATGGACAAATCTGACATTGCGATTCCCCAAACACGCCGACGCCGTGCCGTGGGCACTGTCCTGTGTCTGTGTCTGGCGCTTGTTACCGCCCTCGGACTGCCGTTCTTTTTCTCCGTAAATACCACACTGTTTGCATACAGCAACAGTGTACTTTCCGTTTTGGTCTTTGTCGGCACATATTTCCTTTTCCGCGCCGCACTGCGGACGGCAAATACGCGCCTCACGGTGATCTCGGCGGCGGTGGGTCTGCTGTTTGCCCTGTTTCTTTATATGGGGAACAGTATTCTCACGGTGGATAACGCCGATATTTACAGTCTCCGCGCTCTTTTGAAGGTGCTTTCGGGAATGCCCTTCTTTGCGGCGGCGGTCATGCTCCTTTTGGATCGCTTCCCTGCTCTGCAAAGCATCGTCGCGGGAAAATCGACGCGCCCGTTCCACCCGTGCCGCACCTTTTTTATCACATGGGCGGTCATTTTCCTTGCATGGATCCCTATGTGGATCGCTTCCTACCCCGGTGCAAACTGTTACGATTCGGCAAATCAGCTGTACCAATATGCAAACGGAACCGTTTACACGGCGCACCCGATGATCCATACGTATCTCGTCGGGTTCTTTGCGGAAACCGTTGGCGGCAAATGGCTCGGCAGTCGTGTTACGGGATTTGCGTTTTACAGTATTTTTCAGATGCTTTGCATGTCTGCGGCATACAGCGCCGTTTGTTGCTATCTGCGCAGAAGAAGCTCTTCGCCCGCGCTTTGGGGCGTTGCGCTTGCGTTCTTCGCGCTGATGCCGTCCAATCCGCTTATGGCGTGCCTGTCCACCAAGGATTCCCTGTTTGCCGCTGTGTTTGCCCTCATGGTGATGCAGTTTTTCAGAATTTCGGAAAACGATACGGTGGTGTACAACCTCAAATTTGACATCGCCTTTGTGCTTTCTGCGTTCGGGCAGATGATCTTCCGAAATCAGGGTAAATATATTTTCGTCCTCGTTATGCTGTTTACCGTCATCGGTTTTCGGAAACGGCGGAAGCGGCTTCTGATCCTCTTTGCATGCACCATGGCGCTTTATGCCCTATACGCCGGTCCGGTTACCAAGCTGTGTCACGCCATGGATGCCGGTGTCGGCATTCGGGAAATGATGAGCGTTCCGTGCGTCCAGCTCTCCCGAGCCAAACTGCGCGACGTGGACGAGCTGACCGAGGAGGAGCATCAGCTCATTGCGGAATACGTACCGGACTATGCTTATTATGATACCGTCCCGGGGATCTCCGACAACATAAAAGCAACATTTAACACCGCGAAATTTAAGGAAAGCTCCATGGATTTCATCAAGTTGTGGGTCAAGGTGGGTATCAAATCGCCCCGCGCATATATCGACGCCTGGGCGCGTCTCTCCATCGGACTGTGGTATCCCGATATGAATTATCCGGATAACGGAGCTTTCCACACATACTGGGAGATCGACTCTACCTGTGACAAGTGGGAATATCCTCTCGGATATGAGAAAGCCGAGCCGCCCAAGGGTGCACAGCTCCTGACAGAGTATTGCCAAGACATCAAATACGGCTATTCCTATCAGAAAATTCCCGTGGTTTCCCAGCTCTTCAGCTCGGCTATGCCGTTCTGGCTTCTTATCCTCTATTTTGCCGTCTGCCTCTATCACAGGAAGTACAAATATCTTGTGCCGGGCGCCGCTTCCTTGGCCCTGTGGCTGACCGAGCTTCTCGGTCCCGTGGTTCTGTATCGGTACGTATACCCGCTTGTGGTGGCGACGCCGGTTCTCATCGGCGCACTGCTCACAAGCGCACGAAACGGCACCGTCGAGACAGAGACGGAAACAGAAACGGGAACCGCAGGCGCCGAAGCTCCCGCAAGCATCGAATCTGACGCTGACACCGAGACTGCGGACACCGAAGCTCCCGCAGGCAACAAGGAAACAGACAGCAACGCAAAATCGTAATTGACGTCCCGCGCCGATACGGTGCAGGGACACATCACAAAAACGCAGAGACTGCGATCTGTCCGCCGCAGTCTCTGCGTTTTTACCGTGCATATATCGATCCCGTGAAAAAGCCTCCCCCGTGGGAAGGGAAGGCGGTGCGACGGGTCACGTCAGTCGTTGTCGCCGAGCTGAGACTTGAATTTCTCATTCTGCTCCGGATAAGCGGAGAGCATCGGTTCGACATCCAGACCCTTTTTGCGGTCGAAATAGTTCTTGGTGATGCGCGCCACCTGTCCGGAAAGGAACACAAGCGCAACCAGGTTGGGAAGCGCCATCAGCCCGTTGAAGGTATCGTCCAGTGCCCAAATGAGATCGGAGCCGATGAGGGAGGAGCAGGCAATGAGCAGGATATATACGATCTTGAAGATGAGCACGGAGATCCTTCTGCCCTTATCCGAGCGCTTGCGGAAGCAGAAGTCCACGGCTTTTTCACCGTAATACGACCATGCAAGGATGGTGGTGAAGGCAAACAGGGGAAGAATGACAAGGAACGCCACCGTGCCGAAGGTGCCGAGGTTGGAGGAAAAAGCGCCGAGCGAGGTCGCGGAGTCCGATGCGTCCACAAATTTGCCCGCTTCGTTGAACTTGCCGAAGAAGGAGCCGTCGGCATACGTACCGTTGCCGATGTTGGTGGTGAGAATGGTAAGCGCCGTGAGGGTGCAGATCACAAAGGTATCAAAGAACACCTCAAACACGCCCCAAAGTCCCTGCTTTACAGGCTCACGGGTCTCGGAAGCGGAGTGTGCAATGACGGAGGAGCCGAGTCCCGCTTCATTGGAAAACACACCGCGCGCCAGTCCCTTTTTGATAATCTGCGAAAAAGCGAAGCCGCCCACGCCGCCCGCAACCGCCTTTGCGGAGAAGGCGCTGGTGAAAATGAGACGGAAGGTCTCGGGGATCGCCGAGCAGTTCTTGCCGATGATAACAAGCGCCATGGCGATGAACAGAAGTGACATGAAGGGCACCAGCATGGAAGCGATCCTGCCGATGCGCTTGATGCCGCCGATGATAACGATTGCCACAAATACGGCGACGATCACGCCGATGGTCAGTTTGACCCATGTCGCGTCGGTATCAAGCACCGAGAGGAAGGAGCCGGTGATCTTATTGGTCTGCACGCCGCTCATGCCCACTGCCGCAAGCAGACAGAAAATTGCCGCAAGCATGCCAAGCCAGCGTTGCTTCAGACCGTAGGCAATGTAATAGAACGCACCGCCGCTGAAGTTGCCGTCCTTTTCCTGACGGCGGTAGAACAGACCCAGTACGTTTTCGGAATAGTTGGTCACCATGCCGAAGAATGCGGAGATCCACATCCACAGCACCGCGCCGGGACCGCCCGTCAGGATGGCGGAGGTCACACCGATGATGTTGCCCGTTCCCACTGTACCCGAAATGGCGGCGGAAAACGCCTCAAACTGCGAAACTGCATTGCGGTCGCGCTTTTTCTTGTCCTTTTTGCCCATGTCCCGCACCGCCGGAACAATGGTGGTGCTCATGGATTCACCGAATTTGCGAACCTGAAGCACACGGGTGCGCACGGTGAGCAGTATGCCGGTACCCAGGATCATGACGATCATGGGCCAGCCCCACACGATGCCGTTGACAAAGTCATTTGCCTTGGTAATGGTATTGATTACGGAATCCCACATATGGAAGTCCCTCCCGAAATATGTAAACGATGCAAATAAAAAAGAGCCAAACGTGAGGCCGTTCAACTCCGAATCCAATGCAAAAAGCGCGACAAAGCTCGCGTTGTTTGCTCGGGCATACCGCATTCTCACCGAATCCGTCCCGTTCGGAACCGTATCGGCATGATGTGCGGTATTTCCCTGATCCTCCGTCCTTTTGCCTGAGAGATTGACCCGTGCACGACAGGCACCGAGCCTTGCACCTTCGGCATCCGAAATCGGACTTCTCCGGAGCGCTATCCGCAAGCAGTTTTATCGCGTATGCGACACCTGAGAGTGTTACTCCTTCGGGAACACGGCGCATAACCGACCGTGTAATTTCCTGCCTGCTTCACTTAGCTTATTTTACTTGTCAATGCATTATAGCACATATTTATCCGCAATGCAAGATATTTTTACATATTACTCCATTTTCTCTGCAAAAAAATTCATACCCCGAGGAAAGCTCCCTCCTCGGGGTGTACACAGTCATTGATACCGAATAAACGTCGGCGGCGGCGCGGATCACATCTCGCCCAAGCCCTCGGAAATACCGAGTGCCACGATGCCCAGTGCCACGGCAAAGACGCAGGCATACTGGGACGCCTTGAGTTTTTCCTTGATAAATATACGGGAAAGGATCATGGAAACGATGCAGTAGGAAGCGATCATGGGAGCCGCAAGCACGGGACGCGCCGCCATGGCGTAGACGTAGAAGAGCTGACCGCCCTCTTCAAACAGTGCGGCAACACCCTTGGTCTTGATGTCGCGGAGCGGGTTGTAGGGCTTCTTCTCGCGGAACAGAAGGACGAACCAACACACAATTCCCGCAAGCAGGAAGGTGATGCCGTAGAGAATGATTACGTCGATCTCGCCCAGTCCGAGACCGGTATCTTCATTAAGAATGATGCCGTCTGCGGCGGTGCCGGCGGTGTCAAAAATACAGTAAAGGAAGGGGAAAAGGAGCGCCAATGCGCCGAGGCGGTATTTCCGCTCGGACGGTGCCAGCTCGGTCTCGGCGGCGGACAGTCTCTGCTCCACCACAGCAAGAGCCGCAACGCCGATGCAGATGGCAAGAATACCGCCGATGATGAGAATATTGTTCAAAAGAGCCGTGCCCTCCGCATGACCGAAGGTGAAGCCGGTCTCATCGGAAATGGCTTGCGCACGGTTTTCGGCAGGAAGCGCAAACCAGAGCGTCATCACGATCGCCGAAAGCGCGCCCGATGCGTTCTGCACGGGAGATACGATGGAAATTTCCAGATAACGCATGCCGGCATAGCCGATGACCATGGAAATGATGTAGCTGAGGGAAGCCGGCGAATATTTGACCAGGTTTCCGATATTCAAAACGCCGATGCCGCTCTCCGAAAACGGAATGAGCGCAAAGGCAAACACACCCATAACGATACCCACCCACACGGCAATGCGCAGATGGCTGTAACGGTCGTCCGAGTCACTGCTGATCTTGTAAAAAAGATCGGCGCCGCCCCATGCAAGCATGCAGATCACGGCAAAAAGAAACCACATAATAGAATAACCTCCGAAAATGCATAATATAGCTGATTGTACCATATTCCTACAGCAAAAGCAACCCGTTCACAAATTATTTACACGTCGAATTCCCACAGTGTCCGTCTCTCTCCCCGAAACGCGAAAAAAGCGAGACGGGACGCGCCCGAACCGTATTGACATGCCCCCGTCCCGATGCTATAATAAAGAAAAATCACCCACGAAATGTAGAAATGAGGTAACACCATGAATATTGTGTGCTTGGATATGGAAGGCGTGTTAGTACCGGAGATCTGGATTGCATTTGCCGAGGAAACGGGGATCCCCGAGCTTCGACGCACCACACGGGACGAGCCGGATTACGACAAGCTGATGAAGTACCGCCTTGATATTCTGCGCGAGCACGGTCTCGGACTGCCCGAGATACAGAAGGTCATCGAGGACATCGACGTTATGCCCGGCGCGCGCGAGTTTCTTGACGAGCTGCGTTCGCTCACGCAGGTCATCATTCTCAGCGATACCTTTGAGCAGTTTGCCATGCCGCTGATGAAGCAGCTCGGTATGCCCACCATCTTCTGCAATACTCTTGAGGTAGCTCAGAACGGCGAGATAACAGGCTATCAGATGCGCTGCGAAAAGTCGAAGTACACTACCGTCCGCGCTCTGCAGTCCATCGGTTACGAAACCATCGCAAGCGGCGACAGCTTCAACGATCTGGGCATGATCCAAGCGTCAAAGGCGGGCTTTCTCTTCCGCTCCACCGAGAAGATACGGCAGGATCATCCGGAGCTTCCGGCATTTGAAGCGTATGACGATCTGCTCGGCGCTATCCGCGCGGCACTGTAATTTCCCGAACCGACAAATCGGAAAGGAGCGGTAATTCCATGGAACAGGCATTGGAACAGGGAATGCGTTTGATCTCCTGCGTACAGGAAAAGATACGGTTTCGCCCCCGCGTGGCACTGGTGCTCGGGTCGGGTCTGGGCGATTTCGTGCAGAAAACCGAGGTGCTCGACACCCTTTCGTATGCTGATATTCCCGGCTTTCCGGTCTCCACCGTCGCGGGACATGCGGGCAGATTCGTCTTTTGCCGCCTGCACGGCATAGACCTTGTGTGCATGCAGGGCAGAGTGCATTATTACGAGGGCTACTCCATGCAACAGGTGGTCATGCCCATCCGCCTCATGCGTCTGATGGGCGCGTCCGTTCTGGTTTTGACCAATGCGGCGGGCGGTGTCTCCCTCGAGCTGACACCGGGCGATCTGATGATGCTGACGGGACACATCGCGTCCTTTGTGCCGTCGCCCCTGGTCGGTCCCAATTCGGATGCACTTGGGACGCGCTTCCCCGATATGAGCTGTGTGTACGACTTGGGTCTGCGCGACCTCCTGCGGCAGAGTGCAGCAAAGCGGGGACTGGCTCTGCGAGAGGGCGTGTATCTTCAGGTCTCAGGTCCGCAGTATGAAACGCCCGAGGAAATCCGTATGTACGGCATGCTCGGTGCGGACGCCGTGGGCATGAGCACCGCCGCCGAGGCAATCGCCGCACGCCATGCGGGTATGCGGGTCTGCGGCATCTCCTGCATCACAAATCTTGCCGCGGGACTGTCGCCCGTTCCCCTGTCGCACCGCGAGGTGCAGGAAACGTCACACCGTGTCGCCGAGAGCTTTTCCGCACTGCTCGACGGATTCTTCGCATGCCTTGCGCATGAAAACCGCACGGCGTTTTGAAAGACGTTTCGTAATCCATAACAGCAAAACCGAAAGAGCGCTGTAGCGTGCTCTTTCGGTTTCTTTTTATGTATCTGACATTATGCCGCTTTCCCGGAAATGCTTCCCATACAGACAGCGACTAACTGTTACCGTTTCCGCCCTCTCTACAGCTTCACGAACGGATGAAGCCGCCGAAGAGGATGGTGCCGTCGGCGTAGAAAACCGCACTTTGTCCCGGGGTCACGGCGCGAACGGGTGCATCAAATCGCACGGACGCGCAAACGCCGTCTGCCTCCGGACGGAAGGTCACGTGCGCAGGGATCATGGGGGAGGAATAGCGGATGCGCACTGCGGCGTCGATAGTGTCCGGCAGATGCTCGGGGTCGAGGCGCTGAAAATTCAACGCCGAAACCTCCATGGAATCGGTGTATTCGCCGCCCGCCTGTGCCAGATATACGCGGTTTGTTTCGGGGTCGATGGCGGAGACGTACACGGGTTCACCCAGCGCGATACCCAAGTGCTTGCGCTGTCCCACCGTGTAGTGCAGGATGCCGCGGTGCCTGCCCACGACCTTGCCGTTCCAATCCACAAAATCGCCCTCGGGCGCGTTGCCGCGCCGCGCCGTGATGTATGCCGCGTAATCGTGATCGGGTATGAAGCAGATCTCCTGACTTTCCTTCTTATGCGCGGCGGAAAAGCCGAGCGCCTCCGCCTTTTGACGGATATCGTCCTTGCAAAGGGATGCCAGCGGCGTGTGAACGACAGCCAACTGCTCCTGTGTCAGACGCCACAAAACGTAGCTCTGATCCTTCCTGGCATCGTCCGCACAGTGCACCGCGTACCGCCCGTCCTCGCAGACAATGCGGCTGTAGTGTCCCGTGCCGATGCGGTCGAAGCCGTGCGACATCGCGTATTCATACAGTGCCGCAAATTTTACGTCGCGGTTGCACAGAATGCAAGGGTTGGGCGTCCTACCGCACAGGTATTCGTCGATGAACGGCTCCTGCACACAGCGCGCGAAGCGCTCCCGACAGTCGATGACGTGGAACGGGATGCCCACCGCCTGCGCCGAGGCGCGCGCGTCCTCGATCTCGGTATAGTCGTGCATTTGCAGTACGGCGCCTTCGACCTCCCATCCCTGCTCGCGCAACAGGTACGCCGCATAGGTGGAGTCGAGTCCGCCGCTCATGCCAAGCAGTATTTTCATATGAACCTCCTTAGGAAATAGGTGGGGGATGCGAGAGGGAATACGCGGGGCGTCGCCCCGAACCCCGGTTAAGGTTCTTTCGGGAAAGACCCTTAGCAATCCCCAAAACCTTTTCATAGGGGAAAGGGTTTGGGCTTCGTAAATATGAAGTATGCGGGAAAGTGGTTGTACCCCAAGCCGTATGTTTTTCAATGGATATTGTGCCATTTAAGGATAGTGCCGCAGATAAGGCTCCCTTGTGTAAAGGGAGCTGTCAGCGGAGCTGACTGAGGGATTGTAACAGTAACAAAAACTTTTGCACCGAACAATCCCTCCGTCACGGCTTACGCCGTGCCACCTCCCTTTACACAAAGGAGGCTTATTCACGGTGACGTGTGGGAACAGGTCGATACCATGTGTGATGCGTTCATTTTTCGATGAAGCACCGACCCTTCCCCGCACAAACGCCCGCTTTTCCGCAACCGCCCATTCGTAGAGAAAATCCCTATCTTCGACCCTCTCAAAAAGTTTTGAAGATTCCAAAGGGAC
>USTB01000009.1 GCA_900557635.1 uncultured Eubacteriales bacterium | reverse complement strand
CGCATATACGGAGGTTGCCAAAGAGTTCTTATGATATACCTGATACATATCGGGATCGATGGTTGCACCCCAAGCTGCGCACCACATATCGACAGAGTCACTCTCAATACCGGTCCACAGAGCGGAGGAGTTGGAAAGGTCGGTGACCGTCAGCTTCATGCCGATGGTTTCCAGAGCCTTCGATGCCTCGCTGAGGACGCGGAAGGACGGGTGGTCACCCTCACCGCCTGCAGGGATCTGAACCTCATATTCGGTCTTAGCGCCTGCGGGAGCTGCGGTGACCTTGCCGTTCTCAACGGTGTAGCCTGCTGCCTCAAGGTAGCCGAGAGCCGCCTTGAGAGCCGCCTCGTACTTCTGGTCAGCAGTCATATCGGAGGTGTAGATATCGTTGCCGTTTACGTCAACGGAGAACGCCACCTTGTAGCCGTCGTCGGTAGGACGGGGAGCTGCCCAGGAGGTATTGGAGATCGGGTAGTTGATAACGGAAGCCAGTTCGCCGTAATAAGAGTCAATTGCCAGATCACGGTAAACCGAAAGCACGGTAGCAAATGCTTTACGCAGATCCTTGGACTCCTTGGAATCCAGAACGCCGCCGACATTCACAGCCTTTGCGCTGATACCGATATAGCCATAGCCGAGGTTATCCACGGTGTCCACAACGACCTTATCGCCGTTCAGCTCACCGTTGCTGTTTTTCTTCTTAATAGCCGCCACGGCGTCCTTGTTGAAGGTAGGATCGGTAACATCAAGGGTACCTGCGATGATACCGTTGAGCTTATCCTTCTCCTGCATTGCCTTGAAGTTGATATACTTGATCTTGGGAGTGCCGAGGTAGTAGGAATCGTTTGCCTCGAAGCTGACAACGCCGTCGTCATACTTCACAAACTTGTAGGGGCCTGCACCCATAGGCTGTGCGGTGACGGAACGAACGTGAGACAGGTCGCCCTTGTCAAAGCCGAACTTGTTCTCGTCGTAGTTGTACTTTGCGGTCTCGCCGTAGTAGTGCATAGGAGCAATGGTGAGAGACAGCTGATAAATAGCGGTTGCGTCGAATTCGGTCATTTCCACGCGGAAGGTGTTATCGCCGGTCTTCTGAATGCCGGAGATGTTAGCGGCGGATTCGCCGGTGGACACACCCTTGAGCAGGTCAGCGGACAGCTGTTCGGAGATCATGGAAGTCAGAGTGGCGTCTGCCTTCTCGCCGTCCAGCTTCGTCATGTCATAGCCGTGTCTTTCGAGAATTGCGTTCCAGAATTCTTCCACGGTGGTGACGCCAAGACCGTCAAAGCCCCATGCATCAGCCGCGCCTGCAACATCCGTAGTACCTGCGGCTGCTGCGCAGTAGTCTACGATACCCTGAACGTATTCCAGAGCGGTCTTGTCAAAGATTTCCCAGAAAGCCTTAGCTTCGTCAGCGGTGTAGTAGCCGTCAGCGGAGCCGTTAGCGCTTGCTTCCTTACCGTCAGCAACAATGAGCTGCCACTTCGTGGTCATACCGCTGCGGTATGCGTCCATACCCTTAATGGGCTGTGCGAACAGGGTGGAGTTGCCGTCGTAGGTCGGGTCGCAGAGAACGTACATCGAGAAGATGACGTCGTCCACGGTCAGAGCAACACCGTCGGAGAACTTGATGTCGGTGCGCAGAGTGAAGTCATAGTACACCGAACCGTCATCGTTCTGGGTGATCTTGACGTCAGCGGGACCGTAGTAGGTGTAGTCCTTGCCGTTGAAGGCAACGGTCTCACCCTTGATGCCGTTGTAGATCATACCGCCGGTACGATCGTTGCCGAGAAGACCGATAGACGTCATGGTGTAGACATCCTGGTCGTAAGCAGTCTCTGCAAAGAACGGAGAAAACTTAGAGTTGAATTCAGCATAGCCGACAACCAGAGGAGTCGTGCTCTGCTGAGGCGTGTTGTTGCCCTTTGAGTCGGTCGTGCTCGCAGAACCACTGGATGCAGGGGTCGTTTTGCAGGATGCAAACGCGCCCAGGCACATCAGAACCGCGAAAACCAACGCAAGGACTTTGCGGAAGTTTTTCATATGTGTATCCTCTCCTATATGAAATTTTATTACATCGGGGAGATCCCCGTTGCAACCGAAATGAAATGATACCGCATGTGAGCGGTATTATGCGGAAACATCGGTTTCCGTTTGTGCGTCCCATTCGCCTTGCTTCACGAATCGGAACAGGTACAGCGACAGCGCACACACAAGGAGCTTGGAGACGCCGTATACCGCCGTGCGCCACAACGCGCCCTCTCCCGAAATCAGGAGAAATACAAGGGTCGCCACAGCACCGATCGCCGCGCAGACCGCGCTTGCCATGCATCGGTTCGGCAGTTTTTTCACGGTACGCTCATAGATATATCCGCGCACCGGATCGCCGTGCATTGTCAATCGGACAGACGCATACACCGCAGAGCCGAGTGTTCCGATCTCCGCCGCCAGGGGCAGGAGAACGTACAGGCTTCTGCCGATGCCGTCCGCCGGCATAAGCAACGCGCCCGCCGCAAGGGAAATGACGGCTGACGCCGTATACAGCCACAGGGTACGGAAAAAACGTTTGCGTTCGGCGTCGCCGCCGTGACAGCGGTAGTACGCGCCGTGATAGCGGTACTTTCCGTCCGCATCGCGCTGAAAATCGTTTAAGTAGGTGCGCCGTCCCCGCTTGTGTTCGCCCATCAGGAGATCCCCGTCAGGTCGAAATCATGCAGCCAACGCTCTGCCGCATCGCATACGTCGCGCAGGCAGGCTTCGTCGAACGGGCTTTCCAGTCCCGCATGCGCCAAAAGCTCGGTGAATACCCGACTGCCGCCCTGCACGGTATATGCCATGTAGGTTTTCCATGCTTGGTCGCGGTCTTCCTGGATCTTTTTCCAGAATTCAAGCGCCACGGTCTGCGCCAGGCAGTAGTCAATATAGTAGAAGGGACTGGAATAGATGTGATGCTGACGCTGCCAGCCCTCGCCGTCGCCGTACACGGGAATTTCCCCGTCCAGACGCATCCACGGCATGTACTGCCCCATCAGCTCTTTCCAGACACCGTGCCGTTCGGCAGGCGTCATATCGGGCTTTTCATATACGATATGCTGGAAGTGATCCACCATGGTGCCGTAGGGAATGAAGGTCAGCGCCCCTGCCAGATGGCTGTACAGGAACTTGCGGGTGTCGTCGCCGAAGAAGCCCTCAGCCCAAGGCCATGCGAAAAACTCCATGGACATGGAATGCACCTCGCATGCCTCCATGCTTGCCCAAATGTTCTGCATGGGAATGCGTCGGCGGTTCATCCAATATGCAAATGCATGCCCCGCTTCATGGGTCACGGTCTCCACATCACCCTGCGTACCGTTGAAGTTTGCAAAAATGAAGGGAACCTCATATTCGCAGATACCGGTGCAGTATCCGCCGCCCCGCTTGCCCTCGGTGGAGAGCACGTCAAGCAGTTCCCAATCCAGCATGGTGCGGAAGAATTCGCTCGTTTCGGGCGAGAGCGCATCGTAGAAGGTGCGTCCGTGCGCCAGAATATCGTCCGCCGTGCCGCACGGCTTGGGATTGCCGGAGCGGAACATGAGCGCGTTATCCGCAAAGCTCATGGGATAGGTCTTTCCGAGACGTTTTGCCTGTTCGCGATAAATGCCGTCCGCCACCGGGACTAAGTACCGACGCACGGCTTCGCGGAATTTTTCCACATCCTGCTTGGTGTAGCAGTTGCGACCCATGCGGTAGTAGCCCAGCTGTGTATAGCCGTCGTAGCCCAGCTTTCTGCCCATGGTATCGCGCAGGTGGGTCAGCTCGTCGTACTGCGCGTCCAATTCGGCACGATTGTCAAGGAACCACTGTCCCTCCGCCTTCCATGCCGCAAGACGGCGCGCATCGTCCGGATCGGACTTCATGGGTGCTAACTGTGCGATGGTATATGTTTTTCCCTCGAACGGGATCTGTGCCGAGGCAAGCAGTTTTTCGTATGCCTGCACCAGCTCGTTTTCCTTTTGCAGTTCGGGGATGATCTCGGGAGAAAATGTCTTTAATTCAATTTCGGCGTTCACGAACATCACGTCGCCGAATTCCTCGGAGAACTGCGGACGGAAGCGGTTCTCGAGCATTGCCTGCGTCCACATCTGCGTGTACTCCTGCAATTCGGGCGATGCCGTGTTCCAGAACTTCATTTCTTCATCGTAAAATGTGTCGCGCGTGTCCACGGAGTGGCGGATGCTTGCCAGAACCTCAGCCGTCATATCGTGACGGGTCGCACGGTCCTCCTCCAGGAAAACTTCTCTTGCCTCCTCGTAGGTCTGTGCCCCCCGCAGACGCTCGGTGTTGCGGGTAATCCGTTCCTTGATTGCCGCAACATCCGGACGGGTGTATTTCATTTCACGAAATTTCATCGGTCATTTCCCCTTAATCCTGTGCAGGCGCACGTTTTGATTTTCCGCAGCGGGAATCCCGCAAAGCTATCTTCCGATACAAACAAGCAATGCATTTTTGCACTTCGCCATTGTATAACATGTCTCTTTATACCATAAAATCGCGTAAATTGCAAGAGATTCTGTAAAAAAACAGCAAAAACCACTATTTTACAAGCAATTTTTTCCCGTTTTTTACATCGATTACCGCCCGATCGGTCAATTTGAATAAAATTACCCGCATAATTTCTCACATTCGTTTCCGTCCGTGAATCCACCCCGTCGTATGCAGATACAAAAAGATGCCGTATGCCTGATCTGCCGAGATCGGACATACGGCATCGTTTCCCGTACATTGATACAAACGGATATTCAGGAGACCGGCTCGACCTTCCATGCGGCATAATCCTTCATGATATTGTCCACGGCGCGCGCGACCCGATGGAGACAGCGGTTGCTCTCCTCGGTATCGGTCATGACCACAAGGACATAATCCCCGTGCTCGGTACACACCACGCCCGCATCATGGAAGCCCGCAAACCGATCCTTGCCCCAGCCCGATTTATGCGCAATGACCGGATATTCGGTCAGCTCCTCGGCAAACTCGTTATACAGATTCGTGGTGAGATATTCCCACAGGAGCGCGCCGTTGTCGCTTTGGGTGCGGTAGCGATAGATTGCCTGCCAGATCAGTCCCAACTCATGTGCGCTGTAGAAGCCCCAGCGTTCCCCGTTCCAGTCCAGACGGTGGGACACGCCGAGGGATTCCATAAGCGAATTATAATAGTCGCCGCCGAAGTAGTCTAGCAGCATATAGTACGCGACGTTATCACTGTAATACAGGGTGCGGTGGATCAGCTCCCGCACGGTGAGGACCGTTCCGAACGGCGTGGTCTTTGTCACTCCCGAGCCGGACAGGAAGTGGCGGGGACGATATTCCACCTTATCGTCGAGTGAATACCGGTCGTTGTTTTCGATCTGATGCATACAGGAATAACAATAGCCCGCCTTGACGGTGCTGGCGGTCGCCATGGAATCGTCCGCATTGTAGCCCACGGACATGCCGCTGTCGAGATCAATGGCGTAAAAGGTGCATTTGAGCAGATAGGAGTAGCGCCCGGTCACGTCGAACACCTTCTGCTGCAATTCCTGCGGGACGGTATATGTACTGTTGCAAACGTCGATGGTATCTGCCTCAAAGCTGTCGCGTCGGTTATCGACCTGCGAGGCGTTCCACACACGCGGTGTAGGGGGAATCACGCCATCAGGATCTGCCGGAATCCGCATGGAGGTCTCAAACTGATCGGTCACAGGCTCGGTCACACTGCCGCCCGGCTCGGTGGTATCCGATGGGGGCGTCGTACCGGTTTCCGCACCGACGTTCGTTGTGCGGCAGCCGCCGAGAAGCACCGCGCCGCAAAGAAGTACGGCGCACAAGCCGAAATGTCTTTCCAACATAATTCTCCTATTCCTCTGACATATGGTGGTATTATAGCACATTCCTGCCTGAAAAGCAAGAGCATTTCTGCGGGCGAAATGATATTTTTTACAGATTTTCAGGTCGGTTTTTGTGGAACATGGAGAGAGGCGTGCATATCCCTTGACAGGTCGTAAAAATGAGTGTACAATAGGTGTAGAATAAATGTTGGGAATTTTGCCGGACCGTGCTGTTTTCGGGAATCCGAAAAATAGATTCGTTCCGTTCAAGGAGGAGCCAATGAAAAAGCGCTATCCGATCATCAGCGTGATTCTGACCGTTGCGGCACTGCTCTCCTGCCCGTCCGCCGTGGCGGTATCGCAGGGAAACGCCGCCGAAGCATCCGAGGCGTCCGACGTATACGAGTCGTATCGCAACACCTATCAGTACATAGAGCCGGACATCCCGACGTATGCTCCGCCCGAGGACGAGATTTCCGCAAACCGAAGTACCCTTCCGACCTCGTACGACAGCCGCAGCAAGCGCTATATCACGTCGGTGCGCGACCAAAACCCCTACGGCTCATGCTGGACCTTTTCGGCAATGGCGGCAATGGAGGCTTCCCTGCTCCGCGCGGGCGGGACGGTGGACGGTGTCCGCGCGCGGTATTACAACCTTGATCTGTCCGAACTGCAATTAGCATATTACTTCTACAACAGCCGGACCGATCCGCTCGGGCTGACTGCAGGCGACTATACCTTCAACCCCACCACGATGAGTTTTCTGGATCGCGGCGGCAACGATATGTACACCGTGTTTGCCCTGTCCGGCTGGTACGGCGCGGTCGCCGAGTCCAAGGTACCGTACCGCTACGCGCAGAGCGCCCTGACCAACGGAATTCCGCAGGCAACCGCCTACAATGCGGCGGCGCATCTGCGGGACGCCTATTTCGTGAAGGGGAATCAGACCGACGTGGTCAAGAGCATGATCATGGAGTACGGTGCGGTCGCCGCGTCCTATTACTCCGACAACAGCCTGTATCTGTTCGACAGCGATAACAAGACGACCTCCTACTACCATCCGACTGCAACAAGCACAAACCATGCCGTCGCCTTAGTCGGCTGGGACGACGACTTCCCCGCCTCCTCGTTTACCGCCGCCGCGCCCGGCAACGGTGCGTTTCTGGTGAAAAACAGCTGGGGCACCTTATGGGGCACGCAGGCAGGCTATTTTTGGATCTCGTATTACGACGGCGGTCTGAACAGCGCCTTTTGCACCGCCTACATAGCAGAGGATGCCGCCAAGCACGACTACAATTACCATTACGACGGCTCCGCCATATACAGATGGGGACAGCTCCCCGCTTTCGGCGGAGGCTCGACCATGTCTGCAGTATATACCGCGTCTGATGCCGATCAGCTGCTTGAAGCCGTGACCGTCGCCCTGTACGATACCAACGTATCCTATGAGGTTCAGGTGTACACCGACTTGGCAAGACCGAATACCCCCACCAGAGGGACGGCAATGCTGGCACAGCCCGTCACCGGAATCACTTCCTACACGGGCGTGTATACCATCGATTTGCCCGAGCCTGTTCTGATTGAGGCGGGACAGACCTTCTCGGTGGTGATCCGCCTGACAAAACCCGAAAGCGAGACCGACCGACAGGTAAAGGTATTCATCGACGGCAGCGCAACCTACTCCTGGATCGGCTTCCACAACGAAGCGCAGGTGGGTCACACCCTTGTAGCACGCACCTCCGGTACATGGATCGACACCACGGCATGGTTCGACAGTGCCACTGAATTGCGCATCCACGCGCTGACCAGTATGGCGTCGAGTGCGCTTACGGCAAACGAAGAAGGTTTTTCGGCGACCAATACCCTGCTCTGCACCGACGGCGTCGTCGATGCCGACGATTTGCTCTCCCGCATTTCGGTGCCCGAGGGTTTCACGCTGACCCTCACCGATTCGGTGGGCAGAAATCTGAGCGGTGCCGTACCCACGGGCGCAAAAATCAAAATCACCAACCCCGCAGGCTGTATCACCATGTTTCTGGACACCGTAATCCCGGGCGACTGCAACAGCAACGGCATCCCCGATTCCAATGACGGTGCCATTATCCGAAACGTCTGCATCGGGCTTGAGACCCTAACCGCAGGCTCCGCACAGGAGCGCGCCGCCGACCTGAACGGAAACGGAATAATCGATTCCAACGACTATATTTTACTGCGCAGAACTGTGCTCGGTCAGTAATGCCTCGCGGAGCGTCGCCCGATTTCAACCGAAACGGCGGCAGGAAGCAAAGACCTCAGTCAAGCTACTGTGTCGCCTCCGTGACACGGCAATAAGGGAGGAAATACACGATAATGAACGGATTTATGCGCGGCGTTGCAGTATTCCTGCTGATTGCCCTCACGACGCCCGCTCTTCTCACGGGACAGACCGCATGCGCCGCCTCGACGAAAACGGCAGCAAAGGTCTGGCAGCCGCATAAATACATCGCCGACGACGGCGTGTCGGTGCTGACCGAGGAAACGGTCAACGATGACGGAAGCATCACCTATTCCGGCTTCCGCTCGGGCGGCGCCGCCATGATCGGCGCAAGCTGCACACAGGCACTGGCTCTGCACAAGGAAGGCTTTTCGGTGCGCTTCGGCATCGGTGCGACCGATCCCGAAAATGAAAACGCCTGCCTCAACGTGGCGCTTCTGGATCGGCTCACCGTAACAAACGAGCTGAACGGCACCGCCGTATATAAGCAGTGGGACAACACCTATTTCCGCGGCGAGCAGGGCAGAGGTCTGATCCTGTCCCTGTATCCTCGCGGGGAGGACAGACTTTCGGTGCGCATGTCCTACGTGGGCGTTACCTCCGTGGACGATCCCGCATCGGCGTCCGGACTGATTTCCTTAGACGGTTACTTCACCGACATCCGTCTGCACAGCGGTACGCTGTCGGATATCCGTCTTGATCTGACCCGAGGCACGGACGGCGCATGGAGGGTGACCGTGAACGGCGGTCTGTTCGACCCGGTCGACGCGGACGGCAACGTGCTCCCGCACACGGGCGATTCGATCAATCCCGATCAGCCCCTGCGTCTCCTGAACACCCTGTTCACCGAGGAGAATCCCGCGTATCTGAAATTTGCGCAAAGTAATTCCGTGGACGCCGAAACCTTTTTTGCGGTACGTTTCCTCAACGGCGCATATGCCGCCGGCGCAAATACCCGTGCCGACTGGGGCGTACACAATTACCTGATCGCGGGCGGCGCTTCCCTTTCCAACACGGCAACTGTAACGCAGGAAGGCGCTCTGCAACTCAACGGCGGTCTGGTGCAGTGGAGCGGCGAGCTGGGCGTCACCTATAAGCGCCCCATCGACCTGTCGCGTGAGGGTTTCGACGTCACCTTTTCTCTGGATCAGTACGCACAGCACGGGAGCAACGGCACGGATTCCTGGATTGCCCTTATGCTCTCGGACACCGACACCGTGACCGACACCTACAACGTTTTCCCCGTTTATCATAAGTTACAGGCGGGAAGCGGCGACGTGGCATACGGCTCCGGTCTGCTCATACTCATCCGCCCCATGGCGGACAACACGCTGGGCTTGGGCGAGATCTATTGGAACGGCGTGCGTTTTTCCGATACGGGCGTTTCCCGCGAAAATGCGTTTGATCGGGATTCCAACGGCTGTTATGACACCATCCGCATAGACAGCTTTTCCGATATCAAATTCTCTGTCCGCCCCGACGGCAACGGCGGCGTGAAGATCGTGGTCAACGACGGCGACTACACCCGCGTCAACGGCACCCGCATCGACAGCGATGGCGAGATCAATCCCAACAATAAGTACCGGAACCTTCTGCGTCTGTTTGACGCAGACACACCGTGCTATATGAAGCTGGTCTACTGTCACAATCAATCGTCCGCCGCACAATTCACCGTCAAGAAGATCAACGGACAGACGGCAGTTGACCCCGTGTCCTCCGCCGCACCCGACAGCGGCATCTATGAGCTGTTACCCGACAGGTCCTTCGAAAACGGCTTCCGCGTTTCGGGTCTGAACTCCGCACAGGAAGCCTCCCAGTCCGTATTCACCTTCAACTACGGCAACGATTCCCTCACGCCGATTTGGAAGATCGCGCAGTGGGACAACCGCTACAGTCTGCGCGACACCAACGTGACCTCCTTCACCGACTCGGGCAACGGCACATATATCTACGAAAATCCCTCCAACCGCATCACAGCAAATACCGAAAACGGTATTCTTGCCCTGCGGTGCAACGCCTCCGCCACCTATTCCTCTCCCCGAAAATCGGGTGAGTCGTGGCCGCATCTTCTGATCGAAGATTCGGGCTGGCTGGCACGCAACGGCGACGCGGGAACGGTGTACATTGCAAATCTGAGCGAATTGCGGCTGAACGTTTCGCAAAAGCTGTCCTGTTTCAGCGACTGTATGAACGGTGCCGCCGATTCCGGTCTGCACGCGGCGCAATTCTGCATGTATTTTTACCTCAAGGGCACAAAGCCGGACGGTCAGGTGGAACAGACGTGGTTCGGCATGACTCTGTTCGACAACCGCACCCCCTACCCCGGCGAGACCTATTCGCAGGACAACGGCAAATCGGACGCAAGCGGGCTGTTCATCTACTGTCTGCCCTACGGCGGTCTTGTGAACAAGACCTTCCACCAAAACGGAACGCCCGTGGGCAGTGAGGACAATCCCTGGATCACCCTCAACGTCGATTTGATCCCGTATATCCGACGTGCGCTGACCTTGGCACAGCAGAACGGCTTCATGCAGGGCGTGGAATACGAATCGTTGTATCTCGACGGCGTGAACCTCGGCTGGGAGATGCCCGGCACGTACGATGCCGAAATGCAGATCAAGGACTTCTCCTTAAAGGCATATTCCGAGGTCACCTCCGCCTACGGCACCATCAGCTTTGATGCCAACGGCGGCACGGGCGCGCCCGAGAGCATTCCGGCAAAGCCCAACACCGGTCTTGTCCTGCCGCGCCGCGTTCCCGTGCGTGACGGCTATACGTTCGCAGGCTGGGCGACCACGCCGAACGGTGCGGTAAGATACCGTGCGGGCGGCACGTACCGCGGCAGTGTCAACGTCACACTGTATGCCGTATGGACTGCTACACCCGGACTGACTCCGCAAAGCAATACCAAAATGAAGCTCGACGGAGGTCTGCTCGTCGATGTTCCCGTGGGAACCACGGCGGCGATCCTGCCTAAATACTTCCGCTATCCCGCCTCATCCGTCCTGCGCGTGACCGACCCCGACGGCACCGTCACCCCCGGCATCCTCGCAACCGGAAGCACCGTGACCCTTTACGATGCACAGGGAAGCATTTCCGAGCAGTACACCGTGGTCGTTTCGGGCGACTGCAACGGCAACGGCATCCTTGATTCCAATGACGGTGCCATCATCCGAAACGCCTGCATCGGGCTTGATACCCTGCCCGCAGGCACTGCTCAAAAGCGCGCCGCAGACCTGAACGGAAACGGCAGGATCGATTCCAATGACTACATTTTACAGCGAAAATCCGTGCTGGGAATTCAATAACAGGAGAACCGTACCCATGAAAAGAACACTTGCGTTACTTTTGACCCTCGCAATTCTCATGTCCTGCACATTCATCATCTCCCATGCAGAGCAGAGCTATCCCGTCACCCTCACCGCCACCGCACCGGCAAGCGTTGCGGTGGGCGAAACGGTTGACATCACGGTTTCTGTGGATTCCGGCACAACGGACGGGCTTTACACGCTCAACTTTACCTTGGAGTATGATGTCACCCGTCTGACCTTCGTCTCGGTAACAGGCAATGCCCCCACAGGCTGGACTCTGCTCAAGAACGCGAAAAACGGCAGGGTCTACGTCCTTTCCGAAGCGCCGATGAATGCCAAGGGCTATTATAATCCCGCCTCGGGAACGGAGGCGCTGACCTACACCATCCGCTTCACCGCCACCGCCATCATCGGAGAAACCACCGTCGCCACCACAGGCAGTGTCACGGGGACCGAGGGAAACAGCTCCATCGGACTGCTTTACGGTTCACCCTTCTCGGTCTCCACCACCGTGCATGCAGACGACAAGCTCACGGTTTCCGAGCCGCTTGCCCTGCGTGACGGGTATCTGACAGGTATCTCGACCGCAACTACGCCCGCCGCCGTCGCCGCCCTGTGTCGAAACAGCGAACGCATCGCCTTTTTCGATGCCGATGGCAACGCAGTCGCGTCCGATTCCCCCGACTATGTCGGTACGGGATGGACGGTGGCTCTCACCGACGGAAACGGAAACATTCTGGATTCCGCCGTCGCGGTGATTTCGGGCGATTTGAACGGAAACGGCATCCACGACTCCAACGACTGTGCACTGGTTCGGAACGCTTATCTCGGTACGGTCTCCCTTTCCGATGCCGCAAGCCTTGCCGCCGACGTCAACCAAAACGGCGCCATCGAATCCAATGACTATATCCGCATCCGCCTGTCCATCGTCGGAGACAAGCGGTAAGCAACACCCGCGAACGCATTTTGCATACAATCGACCTGTTCTCATACGTCCCCATGAAAAAGCCTCCCTTACGCCTTGATTTTGTCTGTGCAACAGATGAAGAGCGGGCGACCACTGTGTACAGTGTAGTAAGATAGTATACAGGTTGTGCAAGGAGATTGTATACAGTT
>USTB01000008.1 GCA_900557635.1 uncultured Eubacteriales bacterium | reverse complement strand
CATAGTAGGTGTAAATGCCCCGGTCCACAATAGTGGTGGAGGGAGTGATAACGCCGGACTCCAGGGCCGCCACAGAGGTGCAGAGCTTGAAGGTGGAGCCGGGGGCGTAGGTGCCGTCGGTGGCGCGGTTAAACATGGGCAGGGCGGCATCCTTGCTCCAGGTGTCGTACATCTCGTCCCATTGGCTCAGGTCGTAGGTGGGATAGCTGGCCAAGGCCAGCACCTCCCCGGTGCCCACGCCGATCACTGCCGCCGCGCCGCCCCGGGCCACGCCATCGCTTTTCGTCATGGACTGGATGGTGGCCGCCAGGGAATCCTCGGCGGTTTTCTGCAGGTCCAGGTCGATGGTCAGGGCCACGGTGTTGCCCGGCTGCGGCTCCTTGGCGTAGAGCTCGCCGGTGACCTTGCCGCTCTTATCGGTGGTCACCAGCTTCACGCCGTTGACCCCGTGGAGATATTGCTCAAAGGCCTCCTCCACGCCGCCCTTGCCCACCAGGTCGTCCATGGAGTAATCGTTGTTATCCTTGTATTTGTCGTTCCAATCCTCGGCAAAGATGCGGCTCACCCGGCCCAGGATATGGGCGGCATAGGTGGTGTTATACACCCGTTGGCTGGAGGTACCTGTGGACACGCCTGCAAAGTGGCCATCCACCACCTGGCTGATGACCTCTACGGGTACATCCTCGGCAAACACATACCCGCCGGACACCTCCGCGCCGTAGCGGACCCCGGCGACGAGGCGGGCCTGGTCGTCGGTATAATCGTCGGAGATCTTATAAATCTTCCGGGCCATGTCCAGCAGCTCGCCGCCGCTGATAGAGAGGGTCACGGTGTCCTTGCCGGTGTAGGGGATGTCATGCTGATCCAGCCAGTTGACAAAGGTCTCCCCGGGGGTATCGGTGGTGAGGGCGAAGGGCGCCGTATTCGTCAGCGGCAGGGGATCGATCCAGGAAAGGCTCTCCTGCCGGCACAGAGTGATGAGCCGCCACACGGCGGCGTTGCAGGCAGCGTCGTCATCAAAGCTCTCGTCGGAGAATTTCAGGGTGTAGGTCAGGCGGTTAGACACCAAAACCTTACCATTTCTGTCGGTAATAATGCCTCGGCTGGTCTCCACGGTTTCACGCCGAGCGGTGCCGGCCATGGATTGAGCTCGGTAGCTGTTGCCCTTGATGATCTGATAGTGAAACAGCATCACGGCGAAAAAGATCAGCACCACAGCTAAAAAGCCCAACAGAACGATGAGCCGGGTGCGATAGGGATTGGATTTTTTCATAGGGAAAGCGCCTCCTTTCCGGCGGATACAGGGCCCCTTATTCCTGGTGGAAGAAGCGCCGGATCTTGCTGTCCGGCAGGTAAATCAGCGGCATTAGGGGCAGCGTCAGCAGCAGCTCCTTACCCATAAGCAGCAGGGCGGCCCGGACGGAGAAGCTGACAGACGAATTGAGAAACAGCATTTGCAGCAGGTCGGTGCACACAATGCTCAGTACGCCACACAGCATGCAGCAAAAAAACGGCTGCGACAGGACTTTGGCCGACAGGACCCGGGCCAAAAGGAATACAACCAAAAACGCCACCGTGTAGAAGCAGGGGATCACCCCCGACATGGTGACATCCAGCACCGCGCCGGTGGCCAGAGCAAACACAGCGCTCTCATGGGCGGATTCCAGGGCGGCCACAGTGGACACCAGCACCGGAAACAGGAACGGATGCACACCCCATATGCGGATATGCACCAGCCCAAAGACCTGCACCAGCACGAAACCCAGAGCGGTCAGGATGTAAAAGAGCCATTTAAACAAAAAGTCACGACGTCCCACGGCGCACCTCTCAGTCCACGATGTCGAAGGCGGTGATGACGAACACCTCCACCAGGGAGGAGGGCGTCACCGTGGGCTGTACTACGGCGTACTGGGTCAGGCCCGAGTCGTCGGTGCGCACATCCTCCACAGCTCCGATGACCAGACCCGAGGGATAGTATCCGCCCAAGCCGGAGGTCAGCACCAGGTCGCCGCCTACGGGGGTGTTGGCTCCGGAGAGGTAGCTGAGCTTGAGCTTTCCGCTTTGCATCAGCTCCAGATCGCCCATGGCCACGGCGGATTCGCCCGTGCGGAACACCGTGGCGCCGAACTGTGCCTGGGTGTCCAGCACTGTGGCCACGGTGCACCAGTTCAGGCCCACCTCCGTCACAACGCCTACCAGGGCGCCGGTCTCGTTCACCACGCAGTTATTCACCGCAACGCCGCTGCTGGTGCCCCGGTTCAGGGTCAGGGTGGAGGCCCAGTTGGAGTTTTCATACTGGGTCACCTTGGCGCTCTCAAAGGTAAAGTCCCGCCGCTGTTGGCGCAGGTTCAGCAGGGAGCGCAGGCGCTCGTTCTCCTGGCTGTCGGTTTCGGCCTGGCGGTTGGCATCCTCCAGCTGAGCCACGCGCTTGCGCAGCTCCTCGTTCTCCTTCTGCAGGGCCTCCACGCTGTCAAACTTGTCGGAAATGGAGCCGAACCAGTTACCGATGGCGGCTCCGGCGGAGCGGAAGGGGCTGGCGATAGTGCCCGCAATGTTATTCAGCAGGCCCGTCCCCGTGGCGGACAGGATGGACAGCGTCAGCACGATCACCACCGCTGCAGCCAGGATCCATATGCCGGTTTTGTTGAAAAAATTCTTCATAGTATTACTCCATCAGATCAATGCCAAAGCCCTTCAGCAGCCGGGCCAGCAGCCCAACCGGCAGGCCCATGACGTTGAAAAAGTCACCGTCAATGCGCTCCACCAGCAGCGCGCCCTTGCCCTGCACGCCGTAGGCGCCGGCCTTGTCCATGGGCTCGCCAGTGCGGATGTAGGCGCGCAGCTCCCGCTCCGTGGCCGGGCGGAAGTACACATCCGTGTGCTGGGCGGCGGTGCAGATTTTCGCTCCCCGGCGCACGGTCACGCCGGTACACACCGTGTGCTTTCGTCCCGCCAGAGCCGTGAGCATCTCCAGGGCCTGGGCCTCGTCCCGGGGCTTACCCAGGCGCCGCTCGTCCAGGAATACCATGGTGTCCGCGGTGATGACGATCTCGTCGTCCCCACACAGCCGCGCCGCGGCATCAGATTTCTCCCGGGAGATGAACTTCACGATCTCCTCCGGGGATAGGTGATCCGGATAATATTCCTCCACCTCCGGCACCCGAATGTCAAACTCCGTGATGCCCATGCGCCGCAGCAGCTCATGGCGGCGCGGCGACTTGGAAGCCAGCACGATATGCGGCATGATCTCAGTCCTCTTTTCAATACAAATCGTAATATCACGCAGAAAAACTACGTTTCGTTTTCATTTTTACTCCACGCCGCGGTAGAAAAGCCCGCGCGTGATGTCCTTGGGCGTGTATTCCTCCCGCCCCTTGTAGGCCCGCAGCACGCGCGCGCACTCCTCCGCCGACTCGGTCGTAAAGCGCAGCCGCGCGTAGGTCAAACCGATTTTCCGGTACTCCGGCTTGTCCGCCAGCCACAGCGTCTTGCCGTTCTGGAGCTCGCTCCGGCAGCCGTAGGCGTGCAGCACCGGGAACCGCTCGCCCACGCGGTCGGTCAGCTCCGGCGCTCCGGCGCACGCGCTGTCCGCGCAGAGAGCGTCGCAGCGCCCCTTAAAGTGCCGGCAGCCGAACTCGTTCGCCACGATGCAGTTTTCCGTGATCATCAGCGGCAGCCGCCCGTAGACGATGGCCTCGCAGGGGATGCACTTGCTGATGTCCCGCAGCTGCTCGTGCCGCAGCTCGAACGACAGCGTCGCGCCCGATAGCCCCTGCTCCTTCAAAAACCGCAGCGCCGCGGAGTTGAACACATTCAGCCCGAAGTCCCCGCGCAGCTCCATATCCAGCCCGCGCACGAGCGCGAAATGTCCCAGATTCCCCAGCACCGCGCACTCCACGCCACGCTCCTTCGCCGTGCGAAGCTGTTCGCGCAGACCTTCCTCGTCCGCCGTCCGCCACACGCGCGGCAGCACGGCGGCAAATTTCGTCCGCCCACGGTATTTCTCCACCTCGACCGACGGCAGCAGCTCCAGCGGCACATACACCGTTTCCACGCCCTCGTTCACCAGCGCATCGGTAAGCTGCCCGGCACGGTAGATCGACACCGTGAAGCGCGGCGGCTCCGTCGGGTTTTTGATCCTCTCAGCCGGGACAAACGTCCCCTCGCGCCGCTCGGGTATCTCCGTCCGCAGCGTCTCCAGCGCCGCGAGCGCGTCGCGCCGCAGCGCGTTGAGCGCGCTCGCCGGAACGGACAGCCCGTCCTCCGCTGTCACCGCGCAGTCCGACACCGTGAACGCCGTCCCGCCGGTCTTGCGCAGACGGGCCTCGACCTCCCCGGCTGTCACCGCGCGGCTTCGCGCCGCCTCCGGCGCGACTCCCGTGACCGTGACGCAATGCCCGTCGCCGTCCTCGGCGGTCAGCACCATCGGCTCGCCCAAACGAAGCGCCGCGCGGAAGCGCACCGGCACGAGCCGCATATCCTCTTTTTCATAGGCCGCCCGCAGCGTGCCGAACCACTCCTCCGGCCAGCGCGCATTTTCCGGGCGAACGCCGAACATTTCCTTCCCGCGCCGGCCGCGGTAATAGCCGTCCGTGAACCCGTCGCGTGAGAATGCCAGCGCAAGCTTTTTCTGCTCGTCCGCCGTCGGTGCGCGGTGCTCGCGCAGCAGCGCGGCATAGATGCCCGTCACCGCCGCCACATACTCGGGCCGCTTCATGCGCCCCTCGAGCTTCAGGCAAGCCACGCCCATCTCCGCCATCTCGCCGGCATACGCCGCGAGATTCGCGTCCTTGAGCGACAGTGGATTCGCGTCCGCCTTCCCGTGCCAGCCATAGCGCAAGCGGCAGGGCTGCGCCATTTCCGTGGTGTTTCAGGAGCCTATGACCAGCCTGAACCCCGTGTTCCGTATCGGCGCACAGGTGGACGAGGTCATTGCCCTGCACGCCGACACCAAACTGTCCAAGGATGAGATCAAGCGCCGCACGATCTCCCTGCTCGAAATGGTGGGCATCGCAAACTGCGAGGGCGTTTACAAGATGTTCCCGCATGAGCTGTCCGGCGGTATGCGTCAGCGCGTGATGATCGCTATGGCACTGGCATGCAGTCCGAAGATGATCATTGCGGACGAGCCGACAACGGCACTGGACGTGACCATTCAGGCGCAGATCCTCGATCTTCTGCGTACCCTGAAGGACAAGATCAATTCCTCCATTGTGCTCATCACCCATGACCTCGGCGTCATTGCCGAAATGGCGGACTACGTGGTGGTCATGTATGCGGGACGCGTGGTGGAAAAGGGAACGGCTGAGGATATCTTTTCCCATCCCAGTCATCCGTACACCATCGGTCTGATGGCATCCAAGCCCGTGGTCGGACGGCATGTGGATAAGCTGTATTCCATCCCCGGCAAGGTGCCGAACCCCATTAACATGCCGAATTACTGTTATTTCAAGGACCGCTGTGAGATGTGTGTCGAGGGCTGTGACGGCGCGTACCCGTGCGAGATCTCCCTGTCCGACATGCACAAGGTGTCCTGTTACCGCTACTATCCCGAAAATCAAGCGAAGGGAGGGGAAGAGAAATGAGCGATTCCAAGAAAAACAAGCTCGACTACACGCCCGTGCAGTACGATCCGCAGTATATTCTGATGGTGAATCACCTCAAGAAATACTTCCCCATTAAGAGCGGCATGATCGGCAAGACCGTGGGCCATGTCAAAGCCGTGGACGGCGTGACCTTTAATCTCAAGCGCGGCACCACCATGGGTCTTGTGGGCGAATCCGGATGCGGAAAAACCACCACGGGACGTGTGATTCTTCGCCTGTCCGGCGAAAAAACAGGCGGTCAGGTTCTGTTCAACGGACGCGAGGTCTACGACATGAACGACGAGGAGATCCGCCATCTGCGTACCAAAATGCAGATTATCTTCCAGGATCCCTTCTCATCCCTGTCGCCCCGTCTGCCCGTCGGCGAGATCATCGGCGAGGCTGTGCGTGAGCATAAGCTGGTTCCCAAAGCACAATTCAACGATTATATCGACCAGGTCATGGACAACTGCGGTCTGCAGCCCTTCCACAAGGATCGCTACCCGCATGAGTTTTCGGGCGGTCAGAGACAGCGTATCTGCATTGCACGCGCACTGGCGCTGAACCCCGAATTTGTGGTGTGTGACGAGCCGGTTTCGGCATTGGACGTGTCCATTCAGGCGCAGATCATTAATCTGCTCAAGGATCTGCAGGAAAAATACTCCCTGACTTATCTCTTCATTTCGCACGATTTGTCGGTCGTGGAGCACATTTCCGACACGGTCGGCGTCATGTATCTCGGCAATCTGGTGGAATACGGTGCAACCGAGGATATCTTCCGAAATCCTCTCCATCCGTATACACAGGCACTGTTCTCCGCTATCCCCGTGCCCGACCCCAATTACAAAATGAACCGCATCGTGCTCGAAGGCTCTATCCCGTCTCCCGCAAACCCGCCGTCCGGTTGCAAGTTCCATACCCGTTGCAAAAACTGCATGGAGCGTTGCAAGACCGAGGCGCCCGTACAGCGTGAGATCGAGCCGGGTCACTATGTGGTCTGCCACCTCTACGATCAATAATTGCCATGAAAAAACGCACGTATGATGACGATGACGGACGCCGCATTGCCGATATGACCGGTGTGGGCGCGCCGTCCTCCCTCTTCACCTTTCGCCGTCCGCCCGACCGCGATCCCAAAAAGCGGGAGCGCAGGGACGCAGATGCCGCGCAGGAAACGTCGGACGGAAATGCCGCACCGACCATGAACCGCGACGAGCGCTTTGCCGCCGTCGTCGGCGCTTTGGCGGCGGCGCTTCTCATTGCGCTTGCCTTCATTGTGGGCTTGGGTGCGATGATCTGGCTTCTGCTCTTTGTGTGGCGCTGAAGCGGTCCGTGCATGTCCTGGCGGTATTGAGGTTCGATTTTGCAGTGCTGAGACATCGCCGCATCATTCGCGCATAGCACAGCCGACACCTCAAAATGACGCGGCGAAGCCCGATAAAAGCCCGTTTGCCTTGCGCAAATGGGCTTTTCGGTTATATTTGCAACTGCAATTACCATAAAATAATAAAAAACCGATGCCGCGCATCGGGAGGAGAACAGTATGAAGGTACTCATGATTCACGGAAGCCCGCGCGCCCGCGGCAACACCTACACCTCACTGCATGAGATGGAAAAGGTCTTTTTGACCGAGGGGATTGACGTGGAGATGTTGCACGTCGGCAATCTCGACATTCGCGGGTGCATTGCCTGTCGCTCCTGCGCGAAGAGCGGGAAGTGCGTGTTCGACGATACCGTGAACGAAACCGCGCCGAAATTCGAGGCATGCGACGGTCTGGTGGTGGGAAGCCCCATCTATTATGCTTCGGCAAACGCGACGCTTGTTGCATTCCTGACAAGACTGTTTTACAGTACGCATTTTGATAAGACCATGAAGGTGGGTGCGGCTGTGGTCGCCGCGCGCCGCGGCGGACTGTCCGCAGGATTTGACGAGCTGAACAAGTTCTTTGCCATTTCGGGCATGCCCATTGCAAGCGGTCAGTATTGGAACAGCATTCACGGCAGGGACATCGGCGACGCTGAACAGGACGCCGAGGGCTTGCAGGGCATGCGCACACTGGCGCGCAACATGACCTTCCTGATGAAGAGCATTGCCTTGGGCAGGGAGGCTTACGGCATCCCCGCGCGGGAGCCGTATACGCCCACAAACTTTATCCGTTAAGGGGTTTTTCGCAGGTTTCGGCGCATCCGTCTTTTTTGGTCTTTCCGTTGTTTGCGCCTGCCGCGCCTTCGGATATCCAGATGCGCACCCTTGCCGCCAATGCGTCAAGCGCGTCCATATGCTCCCGATCACCGCCGTAAACGGTTATGTAACCGCTTTTTTCGGCGGTGATCGTTTGTCCGTGGAAGGAGCGCCGCTCTCCCTTTTTCAGATAGCGCCGCGTTCCTTTCGCTTCCTGCCCGGTGTACGCCGCGACCTCGGTCTGATAGTAGGCATCGAATTTCTCCTTTGCCGTATTCAGGTTGCCCGCTGTGCCGTATATCATGGCTTCGTCAAGCAGGAGCGTGCGGCAGGTGAGCGCATCGAGGCGCGGAAGGTCGCGGCGGCGGGCAAGAATGCTCTCGCGGCTGTTCAGTACGTCAAATGCGGGAAGCACGCGGCGCTCGATGATCTTCCGTATTTTCCCGGCAAGCCGTGACGGGCGTGCAGTCAGGTCAAACCATTTCTCGCGCCCGCCGCGCACCGCTCCCAGCTCGGAGCGGATGTTGCACTCGGAGATACGGTACACAGTTCTTGCGTTGCGCACGTAGAAAAAGTCCCTCTCGGCGCATTCCGGCACACGAATGCCCGTATTGACGCGCAGAAGTCCGCCGTGGTTTTGCATCTGCTTTCCCGTCTCAAAATGAATGACCTGCGAAATGTCGCCCGAGACAAAACGGTGCAGTGTTCTTCCGTTCCGACAAAATCCGTGCGGCTTGAGTGCCGCATAAACAACCGCCTCGATGGTATCCACCGCCTGTGTGACATCGGGCTTTTTTTTATTTTCGGAAAAAACAAATGCGGAAACCATGCGCCTACCCCCTTTCTGTCTATGTCGGCTCTTAACTTTCCTTTTTCTCTATCATATCACATATGGAGGGCGCTTGCAAGAGAATTCTGCTTTTTTTAGGCTCACGGTAACGGACGAAAACCCGCCAAAACTGCCTTTTCGGTTACTGCTATTGTTTTTTGCCGCAGCATGTTATAACAAACATGAATATACTGTAAATCTTTGAATTGGAGAAGAATCATGAAGCATCAATCGTTTAAGTTGTGTCTGCTGATCGGGGTCATGATGGCTGTCTCAGTTGTTTTCGGCTCCATTACGGTATTTGCAAGCGATGTCTCCGGCACTTGCGGGGACAACCTCAAATGGACGTTCGAGACGCTTACCGTTTCCGGAATCGGAGATATGCAGGACAGCGATGATCCAAACATAACCCCGTGGGATCAGTACAGAAGCAAGATCAAGCAAACTGTAATTAACAACGGTGTTACCTTTTTCGAAAGCCGTGCGTTCCGCGCTTGCAAGCAATTGACTTCGGTTTCAATACCGAGCAGTGTCACAAGCATCGGACCAAGTGCGTTTTCCGGTTGCAGTCAATTGACCTCGATTTCCATACCGAACAGTGTTACAAGCATCGGAAATCATACGTTTTACGATTGTTCAGCCTTAACGGAAATATCACTGCCCTTTGCAGGCGAATCCCTGCGGGGGACGAAATACACTCATTTCGGTTATATTTTCGGTGCTCCGTCATATGAGGAGAATCAGAAGTATGTACCTACATCTCTAAAGCGGGTCACGATAACCAAGGCGACGCGGATCCAACCCAATGCGTTTGCCGGTTGCAGCGGGCTTACATCCGTGATCCTTTCGGACAACGTCACAGGCATAGGTAGCGGTGCGTTTTCCGACTGCACGGGTCTGACCTCGATGACCATTCCGGACAGAGTAAAAACGATTGGTGCTTCCGCGTTCCTAAACTGCACCGGCTTGACCTCGGTCACGATCGGAGGCGGAGTGACGAATATCTTCGGCTCGGCTTTTTCGGGCTGTACCGCTTTGAGCAGTGTTACGATCCCGGGCAGTGTGAAGATGGTGGGTCCTTCCGCCTTCCGAAATTGCACCGGTTTGAAAAAGGTTGTGCTTGACGATGGTGTGGGCGCGATCGGCGGCTATGCATTCGCCGATTGTATCCGTCTTACCTCCGTTACCCTTCCGGACAGTGTTACAGGCATCGGAAAATCCGCTTTTTCCGGTTGCAAAAGGCTGACCTCCGTGACCATTCCCGCGAATGTGAAGCAGGTAGAGTATTATGCGTTTCGGGATTGTCTCTCTCTGACGACCGTTACCATCTCGGAGGGTGTTGAGGAGATCGGCGCTTATGCATTCAGCGGTTGCTATCGTATGACCTCTGTTGTCATTCCCGAAAGCGTTACCCGCATCGGCAAGTATGCGTTTTACAATTGTCAAAAGCTGTCGTCCGTTACCATTTCGGACAGGGTTGAGGAGATCGAAGCGGGAACCTTCCGCAATTGCATCGCCATGACCTCGGTTTCCATACCGGACAGTGTGACGCAAATACGCGAGGATGCATTCAATTCCTGCAAAAAGCTGACGTCGTTCACGCTTCCGAGCGGTGTTAAGACCATCGGCACTTCCGCGTTCCGCAATTGCGCCGCCTTGACCTCGATTTCGGTGCCCGACAGTGTGACGAGCATCGGCGAAAATGCCTTTTGCGGTTGTGCCGCCTTGCAGTCCGTCACATTACCCGCCAACATCAAAACCATAGAGTACGGCATGTTCCGCGGCTGTGCCTCGTTGACTGAATTTACCATTCCGGAAGGGGTGGTGACTATAGGAGACTCCGCATTCCGCGATTGCTCGGGCTTGCTTGACGTGATCATTCCCGACAGCGTTATCGATATCGATGCCCGCGCCTTTTACTGTTGCACCGGACTCACCTTCCTTGATCTTCCGAACGATTTGGAGACGATCGGCAACCGTGCGTTCTACGGTTGCACCGGCTTGATGTATGTGACTGTGCCCGACAGCGTGGTACGCATCGGCTGGAATTCGTTCGGTGCCTGCACCGGATTGTACCAAATGACCCTGCCGTATGTCGGCGAGACCATGGACGCATCAGGGAGCTCCTATATCGGTTACCTTTTCGGTGCTTATAAGCCAAGTATTCAGGCAGATCGTGTTCCCGCCTCCCTGAGAAAGGTGATCATTACCAAAGCGACAAAGATCGACAATTGTGCGTTTTTACTTTGCCGCCGACTTACAACGATCAAACTTCCGAACAGCGTTCAAAGCATAGGCTATAGCGCCTTCAGATATTGTTCGGGACTGACATCGGTCAATATTCCGTACGGTGTGACGAGCATCGGAGAATCTGCCTTTGGTAATTGTACGAGCTTGACCTCGATCGCGATCCCGGGTAGCGTAAAGAGGATCGGATACGGTGCGTTCTACGGTTGCTCGGGGCTGACCTCGGTTAGTATGTCGTACGGTTTGGAGGAGATCGGTGAAAAAGCATTTTATGGATGTAGCGGACTGACCTCGGTTACGGTTCCGGACAGTGTAAAGAGCATCGGATTCTCCGCATTTGCAGGTTGCACTGGCTTGACGTCTATGCAATTGCCGTACATTTCGTCTTCCTCACGTACCGACATTTTCGGTTACATTTTCGGCACGACCTCTGTCTATGACACCCCGAGATATGTTCCCGCCTCTTTGAAAATACTGGTTCTTACAAAAGAAACGAATATCAGTAACTACGCCTTCTACGGTTGCTCCGGCTTGACTACGGTTTCGCTTCCGAAGGGCTTAAAAAGTATAGGCGCATATGCTTTTTACAAATGCACGTCTTTGACATCCATTACGATTCCGGATACGGTGACGAGCCTCGGAAGAGCCGCATTTAACGGGTGCAGTTCCCTGGTTGAAGCCAAGCTCGGAAGCGGTGTCGCGAATATCAGTGACTATGCCTTTGCGGATTGCGTCAAGCTGACCTCGCTCACGATTCCTAAAGGCGTGGTGACCATCGGAGAATATGCGTTCCGCCGTTGTAACAAGTTGACATCGGTTGTGCTTCCGGACGGTTTGACGACCATTGGCAAAGGTGCGTTCTATAGTTGCGCCGCGCTGTCGTCCGTCTCGATTCCGGACAGCGTGACTTCTATCGCGGAGGATGCGTTTGCCAACTGTAAAAAACTCACGCCTCCGAAGATCAACGGCTAATCTTCCTGTTTGACGTCAACGGACGATACCGCTTCGGTATCGCCGTGCGATCCGAAAAACGGGAAAAATATAAAACGATCCTTCCGATATCATCGTGGTGATGCCACGGTGTATCGGAAGGATCGTTTTGCTTTCTGTGTAAAATGCCGCGTCCGAATCGGGACAGATCAGGATACGCAACAGGGGTCGGATGCGGATTCCTGCGAATAATACTGTGCCTGTGCGGTGAACAGGGAACAAAATGCGGTTACTTTGTTCGCTTTTGCGCTGCTTCTGTGTGATATTTTCGCAATTTTCGGAAATACTGTCTTATGAGATCCACTGCTTTCATTCAGGTATCGGCGCAGAAGGCACGGTACGTTTTCTGACACAATAAAAAAGGAGCACGAAAATGAACGATACACAAAATCTTCTTGCATTCGTCTACAAAAATGCATCCATGGGGACACAGACCCTGCCGCAGATCGCGGAAAAAACCGACGGCGATTTCCGCACCGCCGTGGAAAACCGTCTTGCCCGTTATGAGGATATTAAAAAATCCGCAGGAAAGCTCCTGACGGATGAGGGTTCGCCCGATCCCGAAAAGGCGGGTCTGAACGGGTTTGAAAAGGCGTCCGCCAACGCGATGCTGAAAATGAATCTCTCTATCGACAGCTCAATCCCCCGTGTGGCTGATATGCTCATCAAGGGCAGTTCCATGGGCATTCGCGACATCTCCGAGCAGATCGAAAAGTATTCCGGCGCCGACCGTCGTGCCGTGAGTCTTGCCCGCGATCTTTTGGAGCTGGAGGAAGCAGGCTTGGACGAGATGAAAAAGTATCTCCTTGCTCAGCCCGACGCCCGCTGAGGACGCGCGGGGAGTACGCGGGTTACGCGGGGAGTACGGGGAGTACGCGGGGCGCTGCCCCGAACCCCGGTTAAGGGCCTT
>USTB01000007.1 GCA_900557635.1 uncultured Eubacteriales bacterium | reverse complement strand
GAAAGATCGTCGGGTCGGGTGACAGACGCGCTCTCGTCCTGCTCCGTCAGATCATCGGGGGGATGGCCCAGTTCCGGTAATAATTCGGGAAGCCGCTCCTGCCCGGTTGCCGTATTTGCGCCGCCGTCGGCAGCTTCGGTGTGCGCGGTGCGGTAAAACGACGCCGCAGACCATGCGCCCGCGATCAGGCACAGCGGGATGCAGAGGGAAAGGATACGCATGCGCATGCGCCGCCTTTCCCGTATTTTTTTCTCACTGCGGCGGAAGATCTCCGCCTCATATTCATGCAGTTCCTTCATAACAATTGAGTACCGTCCTTTCCGAGCAAGGCAGAAAGCTCCCGCTTGGCGCGATACAGAAGATTATCCACTTGCTTGGGGCTTTTCTTCATGACTGCCGCCGCTTCACGGTAGGTCATATCCTCGAAATAGACGAGGTGTACGACCGTGCGCATGTCCTCGGGCAGTGCCGCTATGGCGGCGTTGACCGCGCGTCGGCGCTCGTCGATCAGCACAAGCTCTTCCGGCGTGCGTTCCCCGTCGGGCATCTCCTGCGCCTCGGACAGCTCCGAGGTCGGATGCACCCGACGGCGGCGGATATGATCGATGGCACGGGATCTGCCGAGCATGAAAAGATAGGTTTTCAGCGAAACGCGGAAATTGTATCGGTGCCGATGGACGATCAGCTCGGAAAAGACATCCATGGCAATATCCTCGGCAGTGTGGACATCGTGTACATAACGGTCGATGAAGAAAACAAGACTGTAAAAATGCTCTTCCATGATCTCGCCAAAGGCATCACGGTCGCCATCCAGAAAACGGCGGTAGCTACGGGCACCGTTATCCATCGTTGTATCTCCTGACTTCGGGGGTCACGTCTGACCCCTTCACCCTTTATACGAACGGAGAGGGGGTGTTTCCTCATAAAAAACGGGAAAAACTCAGAAAAAACGTGCGAAGCACCTTATTCCGAGATCACGCGCTCGATTAAGGTCTGCGCCAGAACGGGATCGGCTCTGCCGCCCGACAGACGCATGACCGCACCCACGACCGAACGGATGGCGGCGCGCTTTCCGCCGCGATAGTCCTGCACGGCACGCTCCTCTGCGGCGACCGCCTGACGAACGATGGGGAGAAGCGCCTCGGGCGTGCGGATCTGCCGCAGATCCAGTTCGTCCGCCAGGGCGCGCGGCGTGCCTCCGTGCGTTGTCAGGTGGGAAAAGATCTTCTTTGCCGCACTGCTGTTGACCGCACCCTCCCCAAAAAGCTGTGCCAGCTCCGCCATAACCGACGGGGACAATGTGCGTTCTTCTCCCTCGTTCTTTGCGCACGCTGCGCCCGACGCGACGGCGGGAAGAAGCCATTCCACCGTGATGTGCGCCAAAACGGCGGGATAAGCGGGGAGGGGTGCCGCCGTCTCAAAATCGCATGCGCGCGACCGATCGGCGGCAATTGCCGCCGCTTCCGACTGCGGGATGCCGTAGGACGCCGCAAGACGGCGGGTGCGGTCACGGGAGAATTCGGGAAGGGTACGGCGCAGAGCGTCGATCTCCTCCTGCGGGAGTAGGACGGGCGGAAGGTCGGGATCGTCGAAATAACGGTAGTCCGCCGCGCTTTCCTTGCGGCGCATGGGGTAGGTCTTTCCCGTTTTTTCGTCATACCGCAGGGTTTCGGACAGGATGGGAAGCCCGTGTGCCAATCGGTCGGTCTGCCGCTCAAACTCTGCCGCAATCGCCTTTTGCACATAGGAGAAGGAATTCACGTTCTTGATCTCGGTGCGCACCCCCACGGTCTGTGTGCCGACGGGCTTGACCGAGAGGTTCACGTCGCACCGCATGGAGCCTTCCTCCATACGGCAGTCCGAGATGCCCAGTTCCCGCGCGATCTGTGCCACGGCGCGCAGATATGCCGCCGCCTGCGCCGCCGAGCGGATGTCGGGCATGGAAACGATCTCGATGAGCGGAACGCCGCAACGGTTGCAGTCCACGAGCGTGACGCCGTCCCGATGGATCAGCTTTCCCGCGTCCTCTTCGATGTGGATGCGCCCGATGCGGATGCGTGCCGTCTCGCCGTCCGCTTCCACGTCGAGATAACCGCGGCGGCAGAGCGGCTCGGCGTCCTGCGTGATCTGATAAGCCTTCGGCAGATCGGGATAGAAATACTGCTTGCGCGAGAGCACCGAGCTGGGCGCGATCTCGCAGTGCATGGCAAGCCCCGCAAGCGCGGCATAGCGCACCGCCTGTCGGTTCAGCACGGGCAGTGCGCCGGGGAAGCCCATGCATACGGGACAGCACACCGTGTTCGGCTCTTTTCCGAAGGTGACGGGGCAGGCGCAGAACATTTTGGTTTTTGCAGCAAGCTCGATATGTACCTCCAAGCCCACGGTCATTTCATATGCCGTCAATGCGTCCTTCCTCCTTTTTCTCTCTTTCTTATCAAAGGGCGCGGCACGGGAAAACGTACCGCGTCCCAAAAACACAGGCGGTTATTTTTCGGGTATGACCTGCTCCAGTGCGTCCCCCACGGCGTACAGGAGCGGTTCGCCCAGAGGCGGAGCGACCAATTGCAGTCCTACGGGCATTCCGTGCCGATCCGTGCCGCACGGCAGGGAGAGGGCGGGCAAGCCTGCGATGCTCGGCGCGACGGTGTACAGGTCACTGAAATACATGGAGAGCGGGTCGGTCAGCTTTTCGCCCGCAAGATGGGCGGTGGTGGGACAGACGGGCGATGCGATGAGGTCGAAGCATCGGAACAGGGCTTCGTATTCGGCACGGATGCGGCGGCGGGCGCGCTGTGCCGTCTCGTACACCGACTTTCCCTCGCCTGCCTGCAAAAGATATGCGCCGATGAGGATGCGCCGCTTGACCTCGGTGCCGAAGCCCTCCGAGCGGGAGCGGGCATACACGGTGCGGGGATCGCTTCCGTCCTTTGTGCGGTGACCGAAGCGGATGCCGTCAAAACGGGCAAGATTGGAGGACGCTTCGGCGTCCGCTATGATATGATAGGCGGAGAGGGCGTATTGCAGACCCGCAAGCACGGCGGCATCTGTCTGTGCGCCAAGCTCCGCGAGACGGGTCAGCGCACCCTCTGCGGCGGCGGACACATCGGGGTCGGCGTGCAGAGCGTCGGGCACCTGAAGAATGCCGACGCGCAGACCGTGCAGATCGGCGCCGAGCATGGACGTATAGTCGGGAGTTTGCGCGCAGACCGACTGCGCGTCAAGCGGGTCGTGCCCCGCGATCAGTCCCAAAAGCAGGGCGTTGTCCCGCACACAGCGGGTCAGCGGTCCGATCTGGTCGAAGGAGGGCGCAAAGGAAATCAGTCCCCGTCGGGATACGGTGCCGTAGGTGGGACGCATGCCCACCACGCCGCAAAAGGATGCGGGCTGACGGATGGAGCCGCCCGCATCCGTGCCGAGCGCCCACGGTGCGGAACGGGCGCAGACGGCGGCGGCTGACCCTCCCGAGCTTCCGCCTGCCACACGGCTCGGGTCGCGCGGGTTGCGGGTCACGCCCAGTGCGGAGTGCTCGGTGGTCGAGCCCATGGCAAATTCGTCCATATTGACCTTGCCCAAAAGGATACTGCCCCCGCCTGACAGCTTTTCCCACACCGTGGCGCTGTACGGCGGCACGAAATGCTCCAGCATGCGGGAGGCGCAGGTGGTTCGCACACCCTCGGTGCAGATGTTGTCCTTTACGGCGATGGGGACGCCGGCAAAGGGCGGCAGTGCTTCGCCGCGCACGCGGGCACGGTCAACTGCGCGCGCTTGCGCACGGGCTTGCTCTGCGCATACGGTCAAGTACGCGCCCACGGTCGGCTCTGTGACCTCGGCGGCGCGAAGATAGGCGTCTGTGACCTCCGATGCCGACAGTTCCCGTCGGCGGAGCGCATCGGAAAGGGCGCCTGCGGTCAGTTCGGTGATGCTCACGACTCGACCTCCGTTTCGGACGGCAGGACGCACGGAAGGCAAAAACAGCCGTCCTCGGTGTCCGATGCGTTTCGGAGCATGTCGTCCCGCGCAAAGGGAGACGCGGGAATGTCCTCGCGTCCCGAACGGCGCGGGAGGGTATCGTCGGCTTCGGCGTCTCCCGTGTATTCGTCAAGCCGTGCGGCATAGTCCAATATGGCTTCGATGTCGCCCTGCAGGGTGCGCGCCGAACCGTCGTCCAGTTCAATGCGCATTGCTTCCGCCAAGGCGCGGATGTCCCCGATGTTCACAGACGATTTTCTCTCGTTCACGCGGTCGTCCCTCCTGCCGTTTTTTTTCGGTTGCTTCGTCGGATTTTACGGATAGTATCTGCGCTTTCCGTGCGGAACATGCACTTTTGCACCTTTGCACATCTGCACGGCAAAGCTCACATGTCCCGTGTAAACACGGTCACGGCTTCCGCATGACCGGTACGCGGGAAGAGATCCACGGGCGTGACCTCGGAAATGCGATAGCCTGCGGCGCGCAGACGTGCGGCATCCCGCGCCAATGTTTCGGGTGAGCACGACATATACAGAATGCGGGGGATGTCCGAGCGGCAGAGCGCGTCGGTCAGCGCGTCACTGCATCCGCGGCGCGGCGGGTCCAGGATCACCGCGTCTGCCTCCGAAAGCAGTTCGCCGTGGTTCAGAAACGCGTCGCCGCAGAAGAATTCCGCATTCTCCACGCCGTTTTTCAGGGCGTTGCGTCGGGCGTTTTCCACAGCCTGTGGGACGATCTCCACCCCGCGCAGACGCGCCGCGCCCGTGCATTGCTTGAGAAAAATGCCGATGGTGCCGATGCCGCAGTACAGGTCGAGCAGGGTCTTGCCCGCAAGCGATCCTGCCAGCTCCGCCAGCTTGCGGTATGCCAGCTCGGCGCCGTCATGGTTGACCTGATAGAAGGAGGCGGGGGAGACGGCGAACTGCATGCCGCACAGGTGATCCCATATGACCTCGTCCCCGTGCAGGAGGGTGTAGGTGTCCCCCAAGATCACGTTGCCGTCCGCATCGTTGAAATTCTCATACACCGAGCGGACGTTGGGATGGACGGACAGCATGCGGCACAGCTCGTCCCGTCGGGTCAGCGCGCGGTCGGTCACAAGACACACCGCCACGGGGAGCGCGGGATTGCCTTCTCCCGCCCGCAGAAAGAGGTGACGGATGTGCTTGGCATCGGCGGGATAGCGCGACAGAAAGGTGCGCAGGGTATTTAAGATCGGGTCGAACACCGGAAGGTGCAGAGGACATGTGCCGCCGTCCACCACACGGTGGGAATGCGGCGCGTAGTAACCGATGCTCCCGTCCTGAACGGGAAGCTGGATCTTGTTGCGGTAGCCGTTGCACCGTCCGGTGCTCAGCACGGGCGTCACCGTCACATCGGGCATGCCGGCCTTGACGAACGCGGCGGTCACGCGGCGGTGCTTCAGCTCCAGCTCGTGCGCATAGTCGACCGACTGATACATGCACCCGCCGCACCTGCCCGAGACCGAACAGGGCGAATCGTACCGAAAGGGAGAGGGAATTTCGATCTCTTCGAGCCGTCCCACGCAGTAGCGCGGCGTCACCTTGATAATGCGGATCTGCACCCGATCGCCGTCCACGGTATTCGGCACAAAGACCACCATGTTATCGATGCGGGCGACCCCGCACCCCAAATTATTCAGATCGGTGATGTCCACCGTGTATGTTTTGTTTTTGCAGAGCTTCATGTTCTGTCCTTCCGTGTCAGCGTCCGCCGTTTGGGCTGTACCGTGCGGCGGGAAATCTTCCCTGTCATTATAGCATCCGCCGCAAAATCTGTCAAGAAAAAGCGCCGTGACGCATGCCGTATTTCGCGCCTGTTCTCCTTGACAGACCGCCGCTCCCTTGCTATAATGTTAGCATGAAAATCTGCCCGCGCGGCAATAATGTATTCGGATATCGCAATTTCTTTTTTTTCGTACCACGGAGGTGCCTTCCATGCTGATCGATTTCCATACCCACTGCTTTCCCGATGCGCTCGCATCGCGTGCCATGGCGCAACTCAGCTATGCCGCGGGCGGTCTGTTTCCGTACACCGACGGCACGGCGGACGGTCTGCGCGAACGGATGCGGCAGGAGGGCGTGGACTATGCGGCGGTCATGAACATTGCCACAAACCCGCATCAGATGCACAAGGTCAATGATTTTGCCGCATCGCTGGCGGGGGCGGATTCCCGTTTCATCCCCTTCGGCTCGGTGCATCCCGACGCGCCCGACGCGCTCGACGAGGTCGACCGCATTGCGTCCCTGGGTCTGCGCGGCATCAAATTCCATCCGGAATATCAGGGCTTTTACGTGGATGAGGAACGGATGCGTCCCCTGTACCGCAAAATATCGGAAAAGGGACTTATCGTCCTGTTTCATGCGGGCTGTGACCTCGGCTTTGCGTCCCCGTATCACGGCATGCCCGAAAACATGGCGCGCGCACTGCGTTGGCTGGATACGCCCGTGGTGGCGGCGCATTGGGGCGGCATTGCCGCATGGGACAGCGTGCTCTCCTGCCTTGCGGGCTTGCCGCTGTACCTCGATACCTCCATGGGCTATGCCTGCGTCCCGCGCGAGGCGGCACTGCGCATTGCGGAAAAGCACGGCACGGATCGCCTGCTCTTCGGCACCGACACGCCGTGGCACCGCGCCGCAGACGAGCTTCGCTTCCTCGGGACGCTCGGACTGACGGATGCGGAAGAGGAAGCCGTCAAATCGGGCAACGCCGTCCGTCTGCTCGGTCTGTGAGACTTGCAGAACCGAGCTGAAAAACGGAAATGCGTGCCGTCCCGCCGCGAAAAATGACCGAAGCGCGGTCTTTTTGGGAAAGGGCTTGCAATCCGCGCGGGATGATGTTATAATGGAAGAAAAAACGGACTTGCGGGAATCGGCATAGTCAAAGGAGGTAGCAGAATGAGCGAATATCGCAGAGACGGCGATCCCAGTCCGCGCGGCGGGCGCAATGCCGCGCAACAGCAGAACGGCGGCAGACAGACCTCCGAGGGCGCATACACCGCCCGCACTGCCGCCTCGGGACGCACGGGCTATACCGCCGACCGTGCAAACCGTCCAAACCGTGCGAACAGTCCGAAAAACGTGCGCGGTGCGCCGACGGGACAGTTCGGCTACGGTATGTCAGACACCGCCTCCCGCACGCGTAGTATTTCCGCATCTGCGGCGACCCGCCTCATGGAAACGCCGCCCGCCCGCACTGCAAACGGGGCAAGGACGGCGACGGTCGATCTCGACCCCACCGTTGCGCGGACGCGTCAGATGAACCGACACCCCGTCGCTCAGAACGGACAGGGCAAAAACAGATCGGGGACGAAGAAAAAGCGCTCCCGCACGGCATCGGCGCCCAAGTCCTCACGGACGAGAAAGCGCAGTGAGCAGGAGAAAAAGCAGGCTCGGCGCACCGTCCGCGCACGTCTGTTCACCTTTGCCGTCATGACGGCGCTCCTGTTCCTCCTGAGCTTGGGGGCGCTGACCCTTTCGGTGCGCGGCTCGTCCGTGGTCAATCCGAAAATTACATATCAGCTCGGCACAAAGAACGATCTGCAAAGTCAGCAGTCCATCCGCCGCTCTCAATTGTACCGCGACGGGCGGTTATATGTCAATTTTTCCGCCATGTCGTCCTACTGTAATTTCACGGTGGCGGGCGACGCGACCGAAAAGCGCTTCATTTTCAACCGGAGCGGAAGCAGTGAAAAGCAGTATGTCGGCTTCGTTCTGGGGAGCTGTGTCGCTGAGGTCAACGGACAGCCCGTCCGCATGGAGGCTCCTTCGGTGGAGGAAAACGGCGAGGTGCTGATTCCTGCGGCGTTTATCACCACGTATCTGCGCGGGATCACGGTCAGCATCGACGAAAAGACGGGTGCCGTGACCGTGGCGCGGGAGCAGGACACCGATACCGAACAGGTCGTGACCGTGCGCGACCCCAAAAAGACCATTCAGTATGTGGAAATCACCTGCACGCTGAACACCCCCGCCCCCTGCACCCGAATTGCGGAGGCAGACGTACCCGAAACCGTCAGCGAACCTGTCACAATCATCAACGACGGGCAGACCGCAGGATAAGGAGAGCCGAGACCCATGAACAGAAAACCCTCAAAACAGTACAGTATGCAGATCGTTCTGCTTGCCGTGACCATCGTCGTTCTTTTGGCGGTGCTGGTTCTCGGCGGCGTGCTGATCTGGAACGTTCTGAGCGGCGACCGGGACAGTCAGCCGTCCGGTACCACCGACCCCGCAGTGACCGCAGAGCCGCCGCAGGGCGAGACCTCTGCGCCCGATACCGCCGAGCCGCCCGTGTCCGACAATACAACGGACGGGGATACCTCACAGCCCGCAACCGACGGTACCACCGAACCCATACCCACGCCCGATCCGGTTCCCGAGGTCACCTTCCAAAGCGACCTCTCGGAATATGAGAGCGCCATGAACCCGCAGAGCGACCTGCGCGACGCATATCTCATTCTGGTCAACGCGCAGAATAAGATCGGCGCGGACTACGTGCCGCAGAACCTGACCAATGTCGCCGACCCCCGCTACGACCCGCCCGCGCAGATGGTGGACGTCGCCGCCACGGCGCTCAAAGCCATGTTCATCGAAATGCGGGCAAACGGCATCACCAATGTCACGGTCACAAGCGGCTACCGCTCATATCAGAGCCAGTCGTGGTACTTCAACCACTATACCGAAAACGAGATGGCGAAGAACACCTCCCTCACCCGCGAGCAGGCGGAGGCCATTGTCGTGACCTATTCCAACCGTCCCGGCACAAGCGAGCATCAGACCGGACTGTGCTGTGATATGCACAACCTTCCCAGCGCCGATCAGAGCTTCGGCAACACCGAGGCGGGCAAGTGGCTGGCGCAGAACTGCTGGAAATTCGGCTTTGTGGTGCGCTATCCCGCAGGAAAAACCGACGCTACCCTCGGCGTGACCTACGAGCCGTGGCACTTCCGCTACGTGGGCAGATATCACGCATATCAGATCTATTCCGCCGGACTGTGCCTCGAGGAGTATCTCGAGACTTTGCCGTCGGCATCGTGACGGAGTCACAAATCAAAAAAGGAATCGGAGCCGCCGAATCTGTGCGGCTCCGATTCCTTTTTTGATACGGAACGGGGGATGCCGTGGGAGAAAAAACAGCCGCCGTTCTTTGTCGATAGCGCCCGAATCTTGACAAACGGAGATAAATATGCTTTCATCAAATTGCTACACAAATGCATATTACTCCTACACTTACGGGAAAATACTTTTGGTAAAAGGTGTTTTCTCTTTTTTCTCGTACCCGTAAGCGGAGGAGCATTGTGTAGCAACAATGGGGGATACACTTTTTCGGTGCGTCTCCTTGCGGGGCGCACTTTTTTGCGGGCAGATTAAAATGTCCAGATTCAGGTCATACAGGATATTGTTTATGTCGATGATCGACAGCTTTCTGGTCAGTCCGAACAGAATGGCATTATCACGTTCGTTTTTGCCGTAGAGCTGAGGATATCCGGTGATCTTGAGCAATTGCTGTGTCTCCTCCACGGTCAAGCCCAAGCCAAAGCACAGCATGACCACCTTATCCCGCGTCGGTGTCTTTGCTCCGGAAAAGATTTGATATGCATAATGCACCTCGATTCCGGATTTTGCAATTACATCCGCCTTTTTGCTCCCCTTTTCGTTCAGAATCGCCGACAGGGCACGGTCGATTTTCATAAAGGAAGCCGAAAGCTCCTCCCCGTTGGCTTCGCGGTACGCATGATAGTCGTGACTGCTTTTCATCATATCGATCAATTGCTGTGTTGTTTTCTTCATAGGGACGGAATCCTTTCTGTCAATTCCCGCGCGGAGGTTGAAATCATGTCAATTTTTCTTGTCAACGCGTATATCTATGAGAATCTCAAAGAAATCTATGCTTTTTGCAAGACGACCCGATTGTGTGTTTATGAACCCACCGGAAAGCTGTTTGTCCTGAAAAGCGTCGGGCTTGCGCAAAAAGCGAGCTACGAAGCGCTTCTGGCTTTGAATAATCCGCATTTGGCAAAGATCCTTTACGTGGCGGAAACGGCGGACCGTGCGGAGGTGGGGTGCGAGTACATTTCGGGCGACACGCTTGCCGACCTGATCCGCGGCGGACGTTGTCTGACCTCCGACACGGCAGTTCGGATCGCGGCGGATATCTGCGACGGCTTATCGGACATGCACCGTTTGGGTTATGTGCATCGGGACATTAACCCGAATAATATTATCGTATCGTCGGACGGTCATGCAGTAATCATTGACTACGGAATTGCGCGGTGCTTCTCGCAGGGAAAAAATACGGATACCGTGATTCTCGGCACGCCCGGTTATGCGGCGCCCGAGCAGTTCGGCTTCTCCCAAAGCGATGCAAGGACGGATATCTACGCTGTCGGCGTACTGCTGAACGTCATGTTGACCGGAAAATTTCCCAACGAGAAAAAGGCGCAGAACGGGCTTGGAAGAGTCATCGACAAATGCATCGAAATTGATCTGCGGCAAAGATACCATCGGATCGACGATCTGAAAAATGCGCTTTCCCGCAAAAACTTCGGAAACGGCCCCATGGATCGGGTCGTTCGGCAGATCCCCGGCATTCGGAATCAATACACAATTGTCGTTATTCTTGCGGTCATCGGGTATCTGTTTGTGATTCTGATGACGGTCGGGGTTTTTTCTGCAGTCAAAAACGGCGCGTATCTACAGACGATCGTGGCGTGGCTTATGTGCTTTGCAGTTCCGTTTTTTTGCTTTCATAATATTCTCGGCATATGGGACAGACTGCCCTTTTCCCGAGGGGCGTCTAAGCGAACTCAAAGAATTGCGTACATTTCTTTGGGCGTTATGTCGATTCTTTGCGGGCTGGCTGTTTTCGTGCGAGGTTGCCGCCGGCAAAAAGGCAAACGATACGTTGTATCTGTCCTCTTCCGCACTGAAAGCGGCAGGCATCGGAAATATCGGGCAGATCGAACTGTATTTTTATGTTTACGACAGCGAAACCTATGAAATGGTGTATGACGCCGAATGCATCACGCTGAAAACCACCCTGTTTGATACCATGGACATCGTCGCTGACGATACGGGCTACGAGCTGTATCATCAGGACGGTATCCGCATTGTGGGCAAATATGTTGACTAAAACACATTTTGGGGTTCGTCCGTTCTGCTCTATATCGAGAACAAGACGGATCGGAACATCACAGTAACGTGCGACGATATGTCGATCAACGGATACATGGTGACCGTGCTGTTATCCTCTACCGTGTATCAGGGGAAATACGCCGTGGATCATATCACAGTGTTTTCCGCTTCACTTGAAGAAAACGGTATCACAAGCATTGATACCGTTGAGTTGAAATTTCACATTTTCGATTCCGACACCTTGGAAACGATCGCAAACACCGACGCTATAGGCTTCAACGCGCAGTCTTGAACGTAAATTTGCCTTTCTTGATCCCGATCAGGCGCGATCCATACAGCGGGCAGGATGTTAGGGCGGCTTTCGGGAAATACAGTATATCAGGATGACTTCGAGCCTTCGTGCTTTTCGCTCGGGGTGCAGTTCGGGTTGTCGGTGGAAAACGGCGTTCGGAACCGAGGTGCAATGACGAAGCCCCGCGTCGGGCGCCGTTTGCCGCAGGCAAACGGCGCGGACGGAGATCGGCGGTGGGTTTTGCTAAGACAAACATTTCTGCAATACTTGCCGCCGATCTCCGAAGGTCATGGCGGCATAGCCGCCATGACCCCCGACGCGGGGCGCGAGATCTGTGCAGACTTCAACCGCTTCAACCGTTTGCTATAGCGCAGAAAAAGGCGCGGCAGTCGGTGTCGGAAACAGGCGTGCCCGCAAAATCCGAGGTCACGGAACGGAGAGTAAAGCCCGCATCGGCAAGCACACGCTCCACCGAGCGCAGAGGATAACAGCGCTCGTGCTGAACCTCGTCCGCGCGGAGATACGTGCCGTCGGGCTGTTCAAAGAACAGGGATAGGTCGAAGCGGCATTTGCGGGTCTTGGGATTGTAGTCGTTCTGCCATGCGCAGAATACGCCGTCCGCCTCCAAAAGATAGGCACGGTCGGCATATACATGCTCAAACTGATACGGCGTGTTGACATCGAACAAAAACAGCCCGCCCGGCTTGAGATGAGCACGGACGCGCGCAAAGCAATGCGCAAGATCGCCGACGCCGGTAAGGTAGTTGACCGAATCCAGACAGCATATCACGGCGTCAAATTCCGTTCCCTCGGCGCGGCGGCCGCCGTAAACCTGAAATTCGCGCATGTCCTGGCAAAGGAGCAGAGGACAGAAATCCTCATCGGACGCCTTGCGCTTGGCTTCGGCAAGCATTTCGGCGGAGCGGTCAACGCCGGTCACGTGGTAGCCGAGACGGAGCAGACGGATCAGCATACTGCCGGTGCCGCAGGCAAGATCGAGAATGCGCCCGCCGTGTCCGGCAACGGGACGAATGGCGGCGTCGAGATACGCCGCCCACGCATCGTAGTCCGCTCCGCTGTTTAAGGCGTCGTAGCAGGCGGCAAGGGATTGATAGGCTTGAGTTGACATCGGGGACATCCTCCGGATCGTTGTAATGTGACGGAGGTAACTCCGGCAGGTATATTGTACCGCAAACGAAACGATTTGTAAAGAGGAAACCCGTAAGTCCCGCACCGCCCCGCAAAAAACCGACAGCCGAAAGCTCCGCATGCCGAAGCAGATGTCCCCTGCCGCACCGCGCCGCCGAACAGGACAATCGGGCAGAAAAGCACCCGAAAAACGCGAAAAAACCGACGATACAATATTTTTCAAAAAAATAAAAAAACGTATTGACAAATCGACTCCCTTGTGGTATAATTACATTCGATGAGTTTCCGAGAGGCAAACGCCTTCGGGAGCAAAAACAAACGGAAGCATAGCTCAGCTGGGAGAGCATCTGCCTTACAAGCAGAGGGTCACAGGTTCGA
>USTB01000006.1 GCA_900557635.1 uncultured Eubacteriales bacterium | reverse complement strand
AGGATTTAACCGCCGCCGTTCCCACGCCTGCCCCGTCCGCCTTCGGCAGACGGGGCACGACGCGGGGCTTTTTGTGCGCCCAAACCCGCGCCGTCTTTCGCCTGACCGTCCCGACCGTATCCGACAGCCCTCATCGGCTGACGAACTTGATAAATTCGGGATACACCGCAAGATACTGTGCCAAGGTCACGCGCGAGCCCGAGCCGGGATCGCGGATGAGGAAGGAGGACGGCGTCAGATCCCCGCCTGTAAAGCCGTAAATTACGATCCAATGACTGCTTCCGTTCGCCTTTTGTCCGTGCCAGATGACGGGAATGCCCGCGCTGAGCTTCCGATAAACGGCGAGATACGGATCTCCGCCGGTATATTTGGAATAGTCGGACGGCCAGTAGATAGAGCCGGACGGGGTAAATTCGCAGCTTCGCAAAACGGCATCGGGGGTCACAGCGGTGCCGGTTCGGTAGGATTCGGTCATAGCGAGACAGGTAAGCGCACAACCGATCTGCCGCACGGTCTTGCCCGATTCCGCGACGGGCAGATCCGCCCAGCGTCCGTCATACTGGGTATAATAGGGCACCGAAAGGCGGATCTCCGGATATCCGGACGGCTCCGAATCGGCTTGCGGCGCTTGTGTCTGGGCGGGAGGCTTTGTCGTTTCCGTTGGCGCTGTCGTTGTGACGGGCGGATCGGCGGTGCTCGTGGCGGGCTTTTTGGTGACGGGCTTGCGGGGAGAGGATGTAGTTGCCGCATCGGTTGCGGGGGGCGGCGGCGCGGTCTGTATCGGTTCGGTCGCGGGCGTCGTTTCCTCCTCTGTGATCGGCTCTTCGTGTGCCGTCAGCTCGGGTAACGTCTCCTGCGGCGGCTCGAACACCTCTAAAAATGCAATGTGCAGATACCCCACGCGGCATCCGTCATAGATTACGCGGACGTAATCGACCGTCGCCTCCTGCGTGATCGGGATCAGAACGCGTTCCCCCACGGGCAGGCGATCCACCGCCTTGCCGTCTGCTTCGGCGCGGATGTCGGCGGACGTGCATCGGCTGACCGCACCGACTCGAAACGGCACGGGCGAAAGAAACACGCCGGCGCAATAGCCCCAGTCGCCCTCGCCGTATTGCACGGCATACCAGTCGCCCGAGCGCACGCCCACGATGTAAAGGGGCGCGCCCGCCTCTTCCTCCGCTACAACGCATGAGGCGAGGGTGGGTTCCTGCCGCAGGGCAAGGGACACCGTGCCGCCTTTCTCCGACTTGTCCGTATCGGCGGACATGCCGTTGTCTGCCGTAAACGCGGACAGGGCAAGGATACCGGCGGTCGAGGCGGCGCACAGCGCCAACCGCACCCAATGCTTTCCACAGTGCATGTGCATAGAATCATCCTTTCTTTTTGGGATTACCTCCATGTTACCATAATTTCGGAGAGCGGGGAAGCCCCAAAAATATGGAAGCGCGCATTCGCCTAAGCGGGACGGGGGATTTTGGACGGCAGGTAAATTTTCCCTTGTGGGAATAACGGGGGAAAATCGGGGAATGCTCTTGGAAAAAGGAAGGAAAAGAGCGCGGAGGTGCGCGTGTCCCGACGGCTCTTTTTCGGCAGGGAGGCTTTTGCATGCAGTACGTAACAATTGCGCTCACGGCACTGTTTTCCATGGTAGTCCTGTTCTGCGTCACCCGATTGACGGGCAGTCGGCAGATCTCCTCCATGAGTGTGTATGAGTACGTCAACAGTATCACGCTCGGCTCACTTGCGGCACAGCTTGCGGTGGCGCAGGGCGAGGATTTTCCCATTATGCTCATCGGCACGGCGGTGTACGGTCTGGTCACGGCGCTGTGTGCATATCTGACCAATAAGAGTCGAACGCTTCGGCGTTTTCTTGTGGGCAAGCCGCTGGTTCTCATGGAGCACGGTCAAATGAACCGCAGGAATTTCGCCCGCGCCCGCATGGATGTGGAGGAATTCTGCGCACATCTGCGCTCGCAGGGATACTTCGACCTTTCGCGCGTGGACAGCGCGGTGATGGAGACCACGGGACGGGTGAGCGTGCTCTCCCGCGCGGCAGACCGTCCCGTGTCGCCCAAGGACATGAAGCTTCCGGTCAGCGCAGAGCGCCTGTGCCGCATTTTCGTGGTGGACGGTCAGCTCATTTCGGATGCGCTCCGCGCGGCGGGGAGAAGCGAGGCGTGGTTGCGGGAGCAGATGGCGCAGAAGGGCATTTCCGGTCTTTCCCATGTGTTTCTGTGCTGTGAAAGCGCAAACGGGGATGCTTGGTTTTTCGGCGGGGACGATGTGAAAACGGGAGGCAGTGTATGACGGTGCGTGATTATTTGGAGGCGGCGGGTATTGTGCTGGCAGGCTTCTCGTCGCTCTTTCTGCTGTTTTGCTGTTTTTCGGCGCTGCTTGCCGCCATTCTGTTCCGATTTGCCATCCACCGCCGCCGTCGGCGCAAGCCGGGCACGCACAGTGCGGGACTGGAGCCGTTCGACCCCATGATCCGCGAGGGCGTCACATGGGCGGACGGGCAGTCCTTTGAGACCGTGCATATCCGCAGTCGGGACGGGCTGACACTGGCGGGACGCTTTCTGCCGGGCGACGATCCAAAAAAAGCCGTCCTCATGATGCACGGCTATCTTGCGGATACGATGTACGAGTTTTCGTGCGGGATGCGGTATTTTCACGAGCAGGGCTACAATGTCCTTCTGCCCGCACAGCGCGCGCATGACGAAAGCGAGGGGGATTATATCTGCTTCGGTGTGCTGGAGCGGTACGACGTACAGCGCTGGTGCTGTTATCTCACACAGCGTCTGGGCGCGGACTGCCGCATTTTGCTCCACGGCATTTCCATGGGCGGCGCCACGGTGCTTATGGCAAGTGACCTGCCCATGCCGCCGTCGGTTGCGGGGATCATTGCCGACTGCGCCTTCACCTCGCCGCAGGCGATCATGAACTGCGTCCTGCGGCGCGATATGCACCTGTACGGCTTTTCCATCCTGCCCGCCGCGCGGTTCATGAGCCGACGCTTTGCCAAATTCGACACCACATATTCGGCTGTGGATTCGGTGCGACACAGCCGCCTGCCCATCCTGTTCATTCACGGCAGTGCGGACGAAATGGTGCCGCTGGAGATGACGCTGGAAAGCTATCGGGAGTGCGTCTCGCCCAAGCGCCTTATGGTGGTGCCGGGCGCAATGCACGGGTGCAGTTTTTTCACAAATCCCGAGATATACGCGCGCGCCGTGGAGGACTTTGCACACCTGAGCCGTTTTTCCTCGATTTCCCAATAGAGAGCCTCGCACATTTCTTGTGTGAGGCTCTCTTTGCGTCAAAGGGAAAAGACGAAAGCGGGGAATTGCGAAAAAACCCGTTCGGACGCACCGAAACGATACAGGCGCTTGACATCGGCGGCGAAATACGCTATAATGCGAGGCGGATGACCTGATGCAAAAGGAGTGTGTACATATGAATATTACCGTTTACCTCGGCGCAAACGAGGGAAATGACCCGTCTCTGCGGTGCGCGGTTCGGGAGTTGGGCACATGGATCGGCGAAAGCGGAAATACGTTGATCTACGGCGGCTCGAAGGTCGGATTGATGGGCGAGATCGCCGAAAGCGTTCTGGCGGCGGGCGGACGCGCCATCGGCGTGGAGCCGCAATTCTTTGTGGATGCCGAGGTACAGCATGACGGGCTGACCGAGCTGATCGTGACTGCGGATATGTCGGAGCGCAAGCGTAAAATGATCGAGCTGGGAGACGCATTCGTGGCGTTTCCGGGCGGTACGGGAACGCTGGAGGAAATTGCGGAAATCATGTCCATGGTTTCGCTGAAGCTGTTGGACGCACCCTGCATTCTCTATAACCTCAACGGGTATTATGACAGCCTCCGCGATCTTCTCCGTCATATGATCGATATGGGTCTGTCCTCGGAGGAGCGGCAGAACGGGATATGCTTTGCGGAGGATCTGGAACAGGTCATATCTGCATTGCATGCCGAAAAATGAATGCTTTTTACGTGTAATTGATCTTTTTGCATGTACCGAAAAAGCCTTCCTTTGTATAAGGGAGGCTTTTTTTGTGATAGTGTGTGCGAATAGGTCGATAATATGTGCGATACGTTTGTTTTCCGGCGGGCGACCACTGGTCGCCCGCTTCTTTGGTTTCGGTAAAATGCGGGGTGAGGTACCTACGAAGCCCCGCGTCGGTCGCCGCCGTCCCCGACGGCGGCTCGGACGGGCATCGGCGGCGGATTTCGTCTGCACGGTCGGTTTTGTAATACTTCCGCCGATTCCCGTTCGCGCGCGCTAAACCGCGCGCGCCGACGCGGGGCGCGAAGTCTGTACAAACTCCAAAAAGAAACGCACCCGAAACGATCCTTCTATCGACCGTTTCGGGTGCTTCAATATTATGGAAAATTGCGCGGACGCAGACCATACCGTCTGACGGCAAAAGACCGTCAACGGTGCCGGGATACCTTGCCGATAATGCGGTGCACGCCTTCTTCCGCGTCCTCGATGTCGGCGACGGCAGTCTCCATGGGACACGGACCTGTACCCTCGCGGTTGACGATGCCCTCGGTTTTCGTGCCGTAGCGCACGGGAATGCCGTGCGCGGTGAGGAACGCGACCGCGCCCTCGGAAACCGTCTCGGCATACACCTCGCGGATCCCGGCATGCACAAAGAGCATAGCGGCGGCTCTGCCCACCACACGGTCGGCGGCGACATATCCCGAAAGCTCTCTCCCCTCACGGATGAAGCCGACCATGGGAAGAACGCCGCGCTTGTCGCTGACGATCATGACGCCGTCCCGACAGAGCACCAAAGAATGATCGGGCAGGTGCTCCCTTGCCGTTTTCAGGTCATTCATGATCCTGTTCCCGATTGAGCAGACGGTGCAAGCCCATCACAGCAAGCGGCACCAGGACCGCCTGTATGCCAAGCCCCACAAAGCCCGTGCGGATCTGACCCCGGATCATGGAAGGCGTGAAGGGCGTCACATTCCGAAACACGGCGAACAGAAGCAGGAAGGAGGCGCGACCCGCGATCTCGGCAAGCCAGACGGCGGGGAAAGCAAGCCATGCATGCTCCTGAATCTTTCGGAGAACAGACCGGCAACCGCGGCAAACACGGCAAGCTCTGCCATCATAAAGGGCAGACGAGCAAGCGCGGGCATGGGCGTGCCGACCGAAGACGTGATGAGATAGCTCAGCAAGGGCGAAACCATGCCCACGGCAAGACCCCATCTGTAGCCGAGCAGACAGCCGCCCAAAAGCACGGGGAGATACATAGGCAGGAGCAGAACGCCCGCCTGTGCACCCACGGCAAGATGCGCGATCTGCGGCAGGATCACGGCAAGTGCCGCAATGCCCATGGCGATAAGCGCTTTCACGGTGATTTTGATTTGCAGGGAGGCCTGCTTTCTTTCAAGTACATTCTCGATCATAATTCGTTTTCTCCTTTATTAAAATATTGAGCAATGGTTTTCATGCGCGCCTGCTGTGCCACGCGGAAGGGGCATCGGCTGTCGCAGTGTCCGCAGGAAAGGCACGCCTCGGCGTTCACCCGCAGCTTGCCGTAGTGGTCGTGCGCCATGCGGTCGCCCGCCAGGGAAAGGTCGTAATACTTATTCACCAATCCGATGTCGATGCCCGCCGGACACGGCTGACAGTGATTGCAGTACACGCAGTGCCCCACAGCGGAGCTTGGCGTAAATTCTCCGATCACCGAATAATCGTTGTCCGCCCTGTCGGCAGTGAGGAAGCTAAAAAGTCGGTGTAGATCGGCAAGACCGCGCACCCCGGCACTGCCGTGAGCACCGCAGGACGGTCAAGCACATATTGCAGGCGCTGGTTTTCGGTCAGGGCGCGGCGGAAGGGCGAGGTGTCCGCAGACAGGAGCTGTCCGCCGTGAAAGGGCTTCATGACCGAGATACCGATCCCCTGCGCCTCACAGCGACGGAACAGTGCCGCGCGCTCTCCGGCAGAGCCGATGCCGTATTCGTCGCCGCACTCCAGATCGTATGCGGGATTGACGGAAAACATCATCATGTCCATAAGTCCCGTGTCGATCAGTCGGTTCGCGACCGACGGCGTGTGGGAGGAAAAGCCGATGTGCCGCACCGCGTCGCTCTTTTTCAGCTCGACGAGGAAATCGAGGATCCCGTTCCGTTGGATCTCCTCCCAATCGTCGTCTGCATCCACGCAGTGCAGAAATCCGAAATCCGCATAATCGGTTTTCAGCAGCTTCTGCTCCCACGCAAAGGTCTTTCGTATGGTATCGAGATCGCGCGACCAGCCGTATTCGCCCGCGCTGTTATACACCGCGCCGAAATGGAGCTGAAAGAACACCCGATCCCGCACGCCCTGTATGGCACGGCCGAACGGCTCGTAGACGGCGGCGCCGCCTGCGCACAGGTCAAAGAAATTGATGCCGTTTTCCACAGCTTCCCGTATCACCGCTTCGATCTCCTCGGGAGGCGCTTTCTGGATGCCGCCCATGCCCAGACCCAATGTGCCGATCTTCTCGTCTCCGTGCGGCAGTTTTCGATATTATATCATTTTTTCTCAAACTCCCCCGCCACGTCCTTCAGAAGATTTCGGATGGGAAGGTGCTGAGGACATGCCTTTTCGCACTTTCCGCAACCGATACAGTCGGATGCCTTGCCGCCGTTCTTGGTATAGACTCCATTATAATAGTAGTTTGCGTTCCAGTCGTGATACATCTGCTTGGTGTTCATCAGGGAGAACAGGTTCGGAATGGCGATGTGACGGGGACATCCGTCCGTGCAGTAGTGACATGCCGTGCAGGGGATCAGATGCACCGAGCGGATGATCTCGCAAACGCGCGCCACCGCCTTTTCCTCCGTTTCGTTCAGCGGAACGAAGTCCTTCATGTACGACAGGTTATCCTGCATCTGCTCTATGTTGCTCATGCCCGAGAGCACCATCATGACGCCCTCCCTGCCCGCCGCAAAACGGATGGCATAGCTTGCAGGACTGCCGCCGTGCAGATCGTCCAATGTCTTTTTGGCTTCCTTGGGCAGATTGACCAGATTGCCGCCCTTCACCGGCTCCATCGACAACGCCGTCAAGGCATCCCCCGAGGGCGGCACGGTCCGAATCGGTGCCGAGCGCGGCTGTATTACGGTGCGGGACTTCGGATGCGGCATCCCGCAGGAGGAGATCGCGAGGATCACCGAGCCGTTTTATATGGCGGACAAGTCCAGAAGCAGGCGGAACGGCGGTGCGGGACTGGATCTGGCGTTAGCCAAGGTGATGCTGGATCGGCACGGCATGGAAATGCGCATTGAAAGCGAAGTGGGAAAAGGGACGGAAATTTCGGTTTACAAATCGTTTGCAAGCCGATGAATACTTGATGACAGAAAGCATGCTGAGATTATGACAGCGTCATAGTCTCGGCATGCTTTTTTCGGATGGGAGTGATCGGGTGAACAGCTTTGAAACGGATCTTTTTCGCGCGGTAGCATCGCGGCGGTTTGGGATCGCCGTACTGCTTCAGCTTGCCGTACTGCTGAGCGAGGGCATGGGAAGCACCCTGTGTCAAATGGGCGTCCCTCTGATCTGCACCCTGCCGTATGCCGGCGGGTGGCTGGACGAATATCGGCAGGGTTTTGTGAAATTTGCGCTGTCCCGCTCCACCGTACGCGGATATATCCTCGGAAAAATTTTCGCCTGCGGACTGGCGGGCGGACTGGCGGAGCTTCTCGGCGTGTGGATATACGCCCTGATCACGTTGCTTCGGGGAGAGGCGGTGCCCGACTGCGACTGTCTGCTTCTCTTCCTGTGCGCCATGCTCTGGGCAACGACGGCGGCGACGCTTGCCGCCCTCTCCGACAGCAAATACATTGCCTACGGCGGCTCGTTTGTGATCTGTTATTTTCTTGTGATCCTGTGTGAGCGCTACTGGAAGGGACTGTACTGCCTGTACCCGTACGAGTGGCTGTCGCCCGCACACGTCTGGGTGTTTGACCGCGCGGGGACGGTGCTCCTGCTTTGCGGATTGCTCACGGTCGTCTGCATGGCATACTTCGCTGTGATCAAAAGGAGGTTGGCACGTGTATAAGCTCCGACAGATATTCATGATCGCACTGTCCTGTTTCCGACGCCGGAAGCGAAGCCCGCAGGTCTGGCTTGCGTTCGGGCTTGGGTTTGTGGTGAGCTTCCTTTTGTCGAACAAGGTGGTGCTGTTTGCCGAGCGGCATGATACTTTTGTCGGGCGGCGCGGCATATCCCGCAAATCTGTGGAGCGACACGGCGGCGATCCTCGGGTATTCCTCCATCGGAGAGGAAATTGCGGTTCCGGCGTTCGTAAAGGTTCTGGAATCTACCTTTTCGTACCGATGCACCTTCCATATCTTTTGTCTGGTGCTCGGGTATTCACTGGTGATGTCGGCGCTGATATTTTACTTTAATTTGTACCGCGCACAACTCGGCATGATCGCGGGTGCGGTCTTTTCGGGGTTCGGCTTCTTTCTGACGCCCGAGATCCTTGCAAAATGGTTCGGCATCGGCGAATATGAGGGCGCCGCCGCCAATATCCTGTTCGGCTGGCTTTCGCCCCTGAACCATGCCACCTATTATATGCACAGCTTCGGGTACGACCGTCTGCCGAAATTATGGATGTCGTATGTGTTTTTCGGCGTTTTCGGCGCTGTCATATTTGCGCTGGCGCTTCTTCGGGTGAGAAGCTACAGCTTTCAATTTACGGGAACGGAGAAATAAGCATGGGAAACGGGATCAGGGTAGAGCATGTCTGCAAATCGTTCGGGAAGGAGGATGTGCTCATCGACGTAAATCTCACCGTGCCGCAGGGAAAGATCATCGGGGTGGTGGGCAACAACGGATGCGGCAAAACCGTATTGATGAAATGCATCTGCGGATTTATGAAGCCCGACCGCGGCAAGGTATGGGTGGGTGAGCGGCGCGTGGGAAAGGACTGCGACTTCCCGGACAGCCTCGGCATGATCATAGAAACGCCCGGGTTCATCCCCGACATGAGCGGATATCGCAATCTGCGGACGCTTGCCTCCCTTCGGGGACGGATCGGCAAACGGGAGATCGTCGAGGTGCTCGGTCGGGTCGGGCTTGCGCCGAGCATGCACAAGGCGGTCAGAAAATATTCGCTCGGCATGCGTCAGCGGCTAGGCATCGCGCAGGCGATCATGGAGGATCCCGATGTCCTCATCCCGGATGAGCCGTTCAACGGACTGGACAAATCTGGCGTGGAGGAAATGCGGGCGCTTTTTTCGTCGCTTCGGCAAAGCGGGAAAGCGATGCTGATGGCAAGTCACAGCGCCGAGGATATCCGCATGCTTTGCGATGAGGTATACGAAATGGAGGTTCACAGAAAAAGAAACGGATATTGGCTCTGATTTTGGTCATGTGCGGCTTGCCCTCCCTGACGGCGACAGCCATCGACGGAGAAACGCCGGACGCGCCCGACACCGACACCGCGCCGCCTGCCCTTCCCGCATCCCTCTCCATCGACAACCAAAACATATACGAGGGCATGGACAGAAGCTATTCGGAGGGATATGTCCCGCGCGTGGCAGGCGGAAATGCCATAGTCGTCCTCCCTCTGCTCTGCGGCGGGACGCTCATGGGCGACTGCCTGCGCGCCACGGTCAATTTGGGCGACGCGTCCTCCATGCCCTTTGTGTGCAGGAATTACGAAAAAACGGTATCGCGCACCGACGCCGCCCTCTATCCGATTTCCTTTTCCCTTCAGCTGAAGCAGGATCGGACAAACGGCAATTATCCCGTATCGGTGACGGTCACGGCAACCGACAGCGCGGGCAACGGCATACGGGAGGTCTTTACTGTTTATGTCGTGATCACCGACGGAAAAGCGCCGGACGCCGGTCAAACACAGGACGCGCCCGTGCTCACACCCAAGGTGCTGGTGCAGTCCTACACGTGCACCGCACTGTCGGATGCGGGAGAAACCGAAAAAATCACGGCGCGGGAGCGACCTTTGATGTCGCGTTTGAATACGCGACAAACGGCGATATGCCCGCAGGACAGTACGGCATCGGCATTTCTTATGATTACGCCTACGGGAAGGGGATGTCGGCGTCAGGCGCGGGCACGGCAAGGGTCACGGTGACACAGCCGTTGCAAATGGAGCTGTCGGTCACACAGATGCCGAGCAGAGCGGTCATTTCGGATACCGTTTCGGTGGGCGTGCAGGCGATCAATCTCAGCCACGCCAAGGCATATAACGTCCGTGCGGTGATCGAAGCCGACGGCTTTTCTCCCATGGGCACCATATTCATCGGGAACGTGGACGGCGGCATGAGCGCCGAGGGCACGGGATCGGTCGCCGTTACGGGGCTGACCCGCAGTAGCTTTTCCTACGGGCAGACCAAGGGGACGGTCACCTTTTTCTACGAGGACGCCGACGGCAGTGAAATGACCGAGGTCAGGCATTTCACCGCCGCCATCGAATCGCCCTTTTCCCGTAGCGCGGACACCGAGGAGGACGCGACAGGGCAGTGGTGGATCATTATGACAGCCGTCGCGGCGGTCATCGTAACGGGCGGCGCGGTCGCTGCAGTTCGCCGTCGGAAGGGATGCGGGGTATGAAGCGCCTGCGTGAGCTTTGGCGGCTTCGGAAGCAGTACGACAGCGTCAAGCTGGCACCGGCGCTGTTTTTGTGCGCCGCGTGCTTTCTCGGGTACGGCACGGTGCGGGCAGTCGGCGTGAGTCTGCAACGGGATCGTGTCATAACCGCAGACGGCGGGAGGACGTTGACGGTGTCCGAGTTGTCCGCTGAATACTTATACCGATGCTACGGCATTGAGAGCGGCGGGAGCGGCAGGAAAATATAGCTCAATTCTGCGGCGTTCAATGCATTTGTCGGCGGGTCGGAGAGCGCGTCCGCACGGATCACCTATACGGCGGACGGCAAACGGGAAAGCGCCGAATTCATCCGATGCGGGCGCTTTCCGCTCGCAACGCGGACACCGCCTATGCCGTCAGCGTCGGAATGGGGGCGGCGCTTGACGGTGCACGGCTCGTCAGGATCATGCTCGACGGCATCGACATGACCGGAACCGACATCCGTCGGGCGGAGGCGCTCGGGTACGCCGTGTCCGAGCGGGAAGCCGTGCTTGCACAGTCCCACGCGCAGGAAATGACCCTGTCCGAGGTCAGACATTGCGCGGTGTCCGCAGTTCTTTCCCTCACAGGCGCTCTTGCCTTTGTCCGAATATATCGGTCGGAATCTCGCCCGCACAACAGTGCAAACGGACAGACCCTCGCCCGCGCCGAGGAAAAAGCGCGACAGAGGGATCGTTCGGACGCAAATTGATCGTTTCCGACCCCTCCGTCAGCTCACTTTGCATAAAAGAGCTGTGCGTCTTGATTTTGTCTGTGCAGTGGATGAAGGGCGGGCGACCGGTGGTCGCCCGCTCTTCATCCATCGTACAAACAAAGCCAAGACGCAGGCACCCTTTGCTTTCTCGCGGTGGCACACGCGGACAGGTCGATAACATGGCGGAATACGTTCGACTTTCAGCGGGTAACCGTCTTTCGTCCACACAACGCACATGGCAAACCGATCGCAAAAACGTATGAAATTTACAAAGCAAAATAAAAAATCCCCACTCTTACAAGTGAGGATTTTTTGGAGCTGCTAATCAGAGTCGAACTGATGACCTCATCCTTACCAAGGATGTGCTCTACCAACTGAGCCATAGCAGCATCGTTCCACGCGTTTGATATTATAACAGATTTCAAGCGCTTTGTCAATACTTTTTCCCAAAAAACTTGATTTCTGCTTCTAAAGCGGTCTGCTATGGCGAAAACGCTCAGTTTGCGTCCTTTTGCATATGGAATACTCTCCGCAAAAACGAAGCTAAGAGCTTCGGGGAGCGTACAACTACGATTTTCATATCGGCGGTAACCTCTCTTCATTTGTGAAACTGTGAAGGTCTCTCACTGTTATCTTATGCCGGAGAGGAAAAAGGGTGCATTCCGTACCTGCCGTCGAAATTTCACCGCAGATCAAGGTATGCATCGAATGCCGCGATCTGCGTTTATTTATCCCAATCGTGCTTATTCCGCAGATCCTCGCGGATGGCGCAGTAGCTCTCGTGCCGTTCCCGCGGCAGAGTACCGTCTGCGATGGCGGCAAGGATGGCACAGCCCTCCTCTCGCGTGTGGGAGCATTTGGTATAACGGCATTTGCCGAAATACGGCACGTATTCCCGAAAGGTGTAAGGCAGATCCTCTAATTTCATGAAATCGAACCGCGTGAAATCCAACAGGCTGAATCCGGGCGTGTCGGCAATGTAGCCCTCGGACGCACCCTGCTCGCCCGTCCCGCGCAGACGGCTCAGCTCGAACAGCTGTACCTTGCGTGTGGTGTTCTTGCCGCGCACGATCTTTCGGCTCAGCTCTCCCGTCTCCAGCGACAGCGACGGGAACAGAACGTTCAGAAGGGACGATTTTCCCGCGCCCGAGACACCCGCGATGGCGCTGATCCTGCCTGCGCTCTCCTTATCGATATATGCGCCGAGCGCGTCCGTGCCCTCGCCCGTGGCAGAGGAGGTCACAAACACGGGAAAGCCGCATGCCGCATAAATGTCGCGGATCCGCTCGGTTGACGCTCGGTCGCAGTCGCTCTTGGTGATCACCACGACGGGCTGAATGCCCGCATGCTCCGCAATGGAGATCAGCTTGTCGGTCAAAATCAGATCGGGCGTCGGCTGTGCCGCAGGGATCACCGCGTATATGATGTCGAGGTTCGCCAACGGCGGACGGATCAGGGCGCACTGCCGCTCGCATATCTCTTCCATGGCGTATGTGCCGTCCGCTTCCTTTCGACAACGCACGCGGTCGCCCACCAGCAGCTTTACGCCCCGATGGCGGAACGCGCCCCGGGCGCGAAGCGCGTGGCTCTCGCCGCTCTCTGTGTCGCGCAGGGTGTACAGTCCGCCCTCCGATTCGGTCACGAGCATGATTTTTTCCAAATCCAATATTATTTCTCCTCTCAAAACAATACGCATGGGAAAGGACGCGGGGATGCGCGGGGCGCTGCCCCGGACCCCGTCCAAGGACCTTTTGGGAAAGGTCCTTGGAGATCCCCAAAACCTTTTAATAGGGGAAGGGTTTGGGCTTCGCAAATATGAAGTCCGCCGAAACGTCAGAGCTTTTTTATGCAGACGGAATTAAGGATTAAAGCTCCCTTTACACAAAGGAGACTTTCTCACGGTGACGCAAGCGGACAGGTCGGTTATGTGCAAAATGTGGTTGT
>USTB01000005.1 GCA_900557635.1 uncultured Eubacteriales bacterium | reverse complement strand
GGAGGCCCCCGCTATGAGCTGACCGTCGTAACCACGGTCGGAGACCGTGCGGTCACGTTCGTCATTGAGACCGTAAGAAACGACGCGGGCTACGGGATCTATAATGTGGATATCAAGACGTGAGCCGTCCGCACCACATTGAAAAAAGGAAGTAAGTGAGGAAAAGCATGCAAACGGGAGAGGCAGTCATCCGAAGAGCCGAGGAGCGCGACATCCCGCAGATCGGCGCGCTTTTGTATCAGGTGCACCGCGTACACAGCGATGCCCGTCCCGATCTGTTCAAAAAAGGGGCGCGGAAGTACGACGAGAAAGCCCTGAAAAAGATCCTGCACGATGACGGCTCGCCGGTGTTCGTGTATGACGCGGGAGAAAGGATCGCGGGCTATGCGTTCTGCGTTTTCCGTCAGTTTCCGCCAGAGAGCAGTATGACCGATGTGAAAAGCCTGTATATCGACGATCTGTGCGTGGACGAGGCATTTCGCGGCAGGCACATCGGCACGGAGCTTTACCGTCATGTGCTTACGTTCGCCAAGGAAAGCGGCTGTTACAACGTGACGCTGAACGTGTGGGCGGATAATACGAGTGCCGTCCGCTTTTATGAATCCATCGGTATGCGGGTGCAGAGGATCGGTATGGAGCAGATTCTCTGATTTGGCGAAGCGTGCCGCAGACAAAAGACAGAATTATAGAGAAACAAAAGGAGAATTTATGCTGAAAATTACACTTTTGGGCGCGGGCAGTACGGTGTTTGCCCGCAATGTGCTGGGCGACGTCATGTGTACCCCCGCTCTGCGCGAGTGCGAGATCGCACTGTATGACATCAACGGCGAACGGCTGGATCAGAGCCTGCGCATTCTTTCCACCATCAACGATAACGTCAATGCGGGCAGGGCGCGCATTTCCGCATACCTCGGCGAGGAGAACCGAAGGGCAGCTCTGCGCGGGGCTTCGTTTGTGATCAATACCGTGCAGATCGGCGGGTACGAGCCGTGCACGGTGACCGATTTTGAGATCCCCAAGAAATACGGTCTGCGTCAGACCATTGCGGATACCCTCGGCATCGGCGGCATTATGCGCGCGCTCCGCACCATCCCGGTCTTGGAGGAATTCACGCATGACATGGAAGAGGTGTGCCCCGATGCGCTCCTGCTCAACTATACCAATCCCATGGCGATGCTGACGGCTTATCTTCAGCGCTATACGCCCATCCGAACCATCGGTTTGTGCCACAGCGTGCAGACCTGCTCGGAGTGTCTGCTTCGGGGCGTGGGCATGGAGGACAAGCTGGAGGGACGTCGTGAGCTGATCGCGGGTATCAACCACATGGCGTGGTTGCTTGAGATCCGCGATCGGGACGGAAACGACCTGTACCCCGAGATCCGCCGCCGCGCCAAGGAGAAAAATGCAAACGGGAAGCACGGCGACATGATCCGATTCGATTACATCGACAAGCTCGGCTACTACTGCACCGAATCCAGCGAGCACAACGCCGAGTACAACTGCTTCTACATCAAGTCCAAATATCCCGAGCTGATCGAGCGCTACGGCATCCCTCTCGACGAATATCCCCGCCGCTGTGTGAATCAGATCGAGAACTGGAAATCTCTGAGCAAAAAGCTCCTGAACGACCCCCGTCTCGATCACACCCGCTCCCACGAATACGCGTCCTACATCATGGAGGCGGTCTGTACCGGAAATCCTGTCAAAATCGGCGGCAATGTACTGAACACCGGACATCTGATCGAGGATTTTCCCGAGCAGGCGTGCGTGGAGGTGCCCTGTCTGATCGACGGCATGGGCTGTCATCCCACCTATATCGGGCATCTGCCGCCCGTCCTTGCGGCAATGAACATGACCAACATCAACACCCAGCTTCTGACGATCGAGGCGGCGCGCACCCGTCGGCGTGAGGACATCCTCCGCGCAGTCATGCTCGAACCGCACACCGCCGCCGAGCTGTCCATCGACGATATGGCGCATATGGTGGACGATCTCATCGAGGCGCACGGACCTTATATGGCAATGTACCGCTGATTCCTTTCCGCTACGGAAAAATACGCACCCGAGCCGTTTCTCAAAAAGAGCGGTTCGGGCGCGTTTCGGTTATGCCGGTCGGGGATTGCCGGTGGGGTCTGCACAGGCTTCGCGCACCGCGTCGGGGCGCGCGCGGGAACCGCGCGCGTGAGGGCATCGGCGGCGGTCCTGCAAGACCGTTTGTGCAGACGTGATGTGCCGCCGACGCTCGCCTGCCGCCTGCCTGCGGCAGACGGCACCCGACGCGGGGCTTTGACAGTGCCTCAACCCCGCGTTTCACATAGCCGAAAAACGCCTGATACTTGTACGATTTCTACTGCGGCGCTCCCTTAGCGGAACAATTTTACCTATACAGTTGACATTTCACGAACATTGTACTATAACAAATCGATTTATGTAATTTTTTGGCAAAAATTGCTTCGTTTTTTACTTTAAATAAAACCGAGTCCGTTTTTCATTCCCCTTATCCTACAAAGAAAGGAAAGGGGCATTCTCATGCAAACGCAAAAAAACGAAAACGGGAGACAAAACGGGGAATCGTATTTTGCCTTCCTGCATCGGGCGCTGTGCACGGACGCATCCGAGCATCCCATGCCCGAAGGTCGGGCAGCGGCGCTTCTGGCACTGCTTCGCGTAATCTTTGTTCACACATCAAACGGCTTGATCACCGACGGGAAGGAGAAAAAGACATGGAACAGGAAAAACTGACTGCACTTGTCCGCGGCGTGCAGAACGGCGACGAGGCGGCATTCACCGAGCTGTATCAGAGCTTTTACAACGATATCTATTATTTCGCACGGAAAACGGTGGGAGATGCGGACACCGCGTGCGATATCACTCAGGAGACCTTTGTGGAGGTCTTTCGGACCATACGGGATCTGCGTGAGCCTGCGGCATTCGTCACATGGATGCATCGGATTGCGTATCACCAGTGCACTCGCCACTTCAAGAAGAAAAAAGAGATCTTAGTCGAGGAGGACGAGGACGGCAATACACTGTTCGATACCTTAGCGGACGAGAGCGAGGACGCTTCTCCCTCCGACGTATATGAAAAGGAAGAGCTTTGCCGCGTCGTGCAAAGCATGGTGCAGGAGCTGTCCGAGGAACAGCGCGCGGCTGTTGTTCTGTACTATTACGACGAGCTTCCCGTCAGTCGGATCGCGGAGATTCAGGGCGTTTCCGAGGGAACGGTCAAAAGCCGGCTGAACTATGCCCGTCGGGCGATGAAAAAATCGGTGGAGGGCTACGAGGAAAAGACCGGCACCAAACTGCACGGTATCACGTTTGCGGGTCTTATCCATCTGTTTCTCACCAAGGAGAGCATGCCGAGGGCGGCAGAAGCCGCCGTGCGCCGCGCCGTGCTTGCGGAGACTGTTGCCGCTGCGTCCGCTTCTGCGGCGGCGGTCGGCGGGACGGCAGGCTTTGCGGCAAAGCTGGCGGCGCTCCCGCTTGTTGTAAAGATTCTATCGGGTGTTGCGGCGCTGAGCCTTGTGACGGGCACCGCCGTCGGGATCACGGCGCTCGTGAAAAACGACCGCCCGCAGGCGGGTTTTTCGGTTGCGGAAAACGTAACGACCGAGGCGAGCGGAGACAGAACGTCGGACGGTGATCCCGAGGACACGCGGGACGGCGATACGGCAGATACCTCGGCTTCCGACGGCGATACCTCTTCCCCCGATTCGGTAAACGGAGGCAACGGCACGAACGGAAACGGCACAGGCGGAAACACAAATGGCAGTCATGTGCACACCCCCGTGACCGATGCCGCCCGTGCGGCGACCTGCACCGAGACGGGTCTGACCGAGGGTCAGCACTGCTCGACCTGCGGCGAGGTCTTAAAACAGCAGGAGAGCGTTCCCGCAACGGGTCACACAGAAGCGGCAAATGCAGATGTTGCGCCTACGCTGACCGCAGACGGCTCTGTCGGCGGCACGCATTGCACGGTCTGCCAAAGTGCCATGCAGGCGGCGACCGTTCGCCCCTCAAAGCTGAGCTGGCTGGATTCCCGCGCCGACAGCCTGATTAACTGCCTGCGCGATGTCGTAACGCGCGAGGTCACGGGAAAGCCGAACAGTATCGGCTCCGCGCTCGGTCTGTACGTCCTGTGGCAGACGTGGAACACGAACGAATGGTACAGCATGGACTATGAAACCGACACCTTCACGCCGTATCCCGATTGTCTGCCTGCGGGCTGGACGGTCACACATGTGGGCGGCACGGTGGAGCTGTACGACGTTCTTTTGACATACACCCTGTCCACGGATGACTGGAACAGTTGGTGCAATCGGGTTCTGGGCAAAACGGTCAATGTGACCGAAACGGATTACCGCGATTCCACGAAAAACGGCTCGTTCGGTGTATTTGAGCTTGGCTACGATGCGGCGGCAGGCAATATCCGTATTATGGTGCGTCATCTCGGCGCCTCGGGCTACGGCGGATTTTCCGCCGATAAGCGGTGCGAATACCGCGGCTCTCCCACAAAGGTCGGCAGTACCGCATATCTGCTCCATTATTATTACTACACCTCCGCAGAGCCTGCAAATTCCGCCGCTTATGCAAGCGAGGAATACTATGACTTCGGCGATTACGCTATCACAAAAGAGGAATATCTGGAGCATCAGGACTGGTATGCCGAAGCCGGAACGCCCACTATTATCACGATCTGGCAGATACCGTACTCCCTCACGCTGAATATCGTCGGCGGCGATTTCGTGTTGGGTAGCTTTGAAATCGAGGCGTAAAATCGCCCGTTTCCGAAAAAAATCGGAAAAAATCGCCAGAAATTGAAAAAATCGCAAAAACATAAAACCAAACCGATTTTCCGTTCCCCTTATCAATCAGAAAGCAGCAAACAATATAAATCAGCTCAAACAGGAAAGGAATCAACACAATGAAACGCATTTTATCTCTGGTACTTGCAATCCTCATGCTCAGCGGACTGGCAACCGTCCTCTCTGCCTGCGGCGACAGCACAAAGACCTACAAGCTCGACGACTGCATCGACATCACGTTCGACGGCTACGACGGATACGGCAAGGCATTGATCGAATTCAACGACAACGTGGACAAGATCAACGAAGAGCTGACCAAGCGCCTGCAGAAGAAGCTCAAGAAAATGGACGAGGAGCAGACGATCGCGGCGGCTATGCTCTTCGACGGCGGCAACGTGAAGGTACAGCAGATCGTTGACGCAAACCTCAGTGACACCACCCGCCTTTCCAACGGCGAAAAGTTGACCCTGAGCTTGCACGTGGACAACACCATGCGCGCTATCCTGGATGTCGATTTCACAGTTAATCGGAAGGAAGTTTCGGTGAGCGGTTTGAAGGCGATCGGGGATTTGCCCAAAACGGACGTTCTGGAAGGCATTTCTGTGACCTTCTCCGGTATCGCACCCAATGCAAGCGCATCCATCGACTATTCCTCCGATGCCGATAGCTGGGTCAGAAAATTTGTTAAACTCGACCGTCAGGACGATCTGAAGCTGGGCGACACCGTGACCCTGTCCATCGCGGCAGAAGAGGAAACCATCAAGGAGCACTTTATCAACGAGGGCTACCTCCCCGAAGCCACCGAAAAGACCTTCACGGTATCCGATGTTTCCTCCTACGTACTCGGCGCCTCCGAAATTGACAGCGCCTCCCTCGATAAAATGATTGCCGAGGGCAAGGATATGCAGAGCGCCGCCGCTGCCCAATGGGACGACAGCCTGACCCTGATCTCCACTGAATACATCGGCAACCACTTCCTGCTTATCAAGGATATGGACCTAGCAGGCTATAATAAACCCGTCAGCACCATGATCCTCGTTTTCGAGGTGAAGACCTCCGGCGGTCTGGCAAAGAGTGAGCAGACCTTCTACAACGTGATCATGTACGATAACCTCCTGCTTCTGCCCGACGGCAAGCTCTCCTTCTCCCCTACGGATTACAGTAAAGCACGTCACCAGTCCAAAAAGGTCGGTTATGAAGGCTTCATCCTTGATTGTTACGTCAACGGCTATGACGATCTCGATTCCCTGTATAAGGATCTGGTCACAGATAATATCGACCAGTATACCTGCGTGAGCGATCTGCAGAAGTAATCGCACCGCAAAAAGAAACCCCGTATATCGGAGCCGCATTCGGCTTTCGGTATACGGGGCTTTTTGCGTGGTGCTTTCGGGAAAAAAGGCGATCCCGTTTCCTCGGTCAGCGGATCTCCTCTGCCGTCAGCTCACTGCCGTCGGATTCCCTGTTGCCCGAGAAGGCGGGCGTAATCTTTTCCCAAACGGTGAGAGAGCCTGCCGTGTTGTCCGCACAGGTCATCTCCAGGGGAATTGCCGTGCGCTTGTTTGCGCGAAGCTCGATGCCCATGGCAAACTCATCGGAAACGGTGTTGCCGATGACCTCGGCGGCGGCGGTGCACTTTACGGTGTCATGGTACAGAACGATGCCGCTGTATGTTTGCGCAATGTCAGACGAAATGCGGTTGCGGCAGACCGAGATCACCTTGCCCTCCGTCAGCTTGGAGGCGTTGGCGGTGGCATATATGACCTGTGCGCGCTCCTCGGTGAGCGGAACGTGCATGGTGAATTCGTTGTCCTCGATCACGATCTGCTGAATGTTCAGCCCCGTGGTGTTGACGACGGTATTTTTGCACGTATTGTTGGTGAAGGTGAATTTCGCCATGGCGGACTGACAGTTGACTGCCGCCGGCTCCGTGCTCTCAAACAGGCAGTGGTCGAAGGTGATATCCTGCTCGTGCGGGGTGAGGGTGGAGTTGGAGTTGAAGAAATGCTGATTGTAGCCCTCGCCGAGGTAGGATTCGCAATGGGAAAACAGGATCTTTCCCGTGCAGTATTGGAAGGTGGAGTAGTTGCCGTTGCGGCAGTCGTATGCTTTGCAGTCGGTCGCGGTTGCGTCGGCACAGCCCTCAAAATCGACGCCCACATCCCCGCATCTGCCTGTGGAACAGCGGGTTACGGTGATATTCTGTCCCATCGAGCCCCAGATGCCGCCGCCTCCGATGTCAAAGGAGGTGCATTCGGCGATCAGACCGTTCTTGGCGCGCTTATCGTTTTCTGCCTTGCCGCCGCGCTCATAGTCGCTGTCGCCGCCCCAGAACTGGATGCCCTGCCATGCGTTGCTCACCTCACAGCCGAGCACGCGGAAGTCCTTTAGGAACATGAGATAGACACCGGTCGCGCCGCTTTCGGTGGCATCGCCGCAGTCGATCCTGCATCGCGTTATTGAAATGTCCGAATTGAGGCAGTCGTCCGAGGTCATTCCCGCCGTCACGCAGGGATCGGGCGTGCCGTCGAACGCATTGACGGTATATACTGTTTCGGTCACGATACAGCCCATGTTTTTCACGGTGAGACGGTCAAGCACCAGATGCTCGACAGACTTTGCATTGACGACATACTGTCTCTGCGGCTCGGGTGCGGAAAATGCAATGTCTGCAACCGTAATGTTCTGCCGACGGACGGCGGTCTTGCCGCCTGACGACTGTGCGCCGCGGATCAGGAACAGATCGAAACCGCCCTCGGTCACGATCTCGGTGCCCTCCTCGCCGATAAGCGACGTGTCGTCGGTGAGCGGGATGGATGCGGTGACGAGATACTTGCCTGCGGGCAGAAAGACCTTCTTTTTCACGGTCAGGAGCTTGCGCAGTGCCGAGGTGCAGTCCGAGCCGTCGCCGACGATGCCCTCGTCCGCCGCGTTTACAAACTCGTCGGTAATCTCAATGTCGGGGTAGGGAAGCGGCTCGGCGGTTGTGCCGTCTGCAGCGTGTGTGCCCGAATCGGTGTCCCGATCGGTGTCGGGGGTGTGACCCGTCGGTGCGCCCGCACATCCGACAGTCGAGAGAAAGAGCGCCAGCGTCATAAATATCAGGTGAAATTTCTTCATATTTGTAACCTCAATTCAGTTCTTTGCCGCACAGGGAGGCGCGGCGCACGAGCTTGGGGATTCTGACATATTCATCCTTGCCCGGGCAGATGGGATACATGCCGAGGCAGGAAAAGACATACCATGCCGCCATGGTGCCGTTGTCCTCGTCGCCGGGGAAGCCGTCCGGCGAATCGTCGAACAGCTCATTGCACATGCGCTTGACCCAGTAGTGCGACTTTTCCGGATGTCCGAGGCAGGCATATAAGTAGGGAATATGGAAGCTGGGCTGATTGGAGATGGCGCACTGCCCGAAGTCCACTGCTGCCATTTCGGTCATTTCGTGAATTTCGTGACCGTAGCCGCCTACGGCAAAATACGGCGGTGCGGCAAACAGCTCGTCCAGCTTGTGCAGTAGGCCTTCCTTGCCGCCGTACAGCTCAGCCAAGCCCTCGATGTCATGCGGGACTGCAAAGGAGGACTGCCATGCACTGCCCTCGGTGTATTCGCCGCCCCAGGAGAAGGGGTCAAAGTCGGGCGCCGTTTCGCCCTTTTGGTCTTTGCCGCGCATGAAACCCGTCGCGGGGTCGAACAGATTGCGGTAGTTCTGCGCACGGCGGCGGTATTCCCGCTCGGTCTCGGTGTCGCCGAGCACCTGTGCGACCTGCGCGATGCAGAAATCGCCGTAGGCGGCGTCCAGCGTCAGGTTGACGCTTTCCTTTTCGAGGTCGCGCGGCACATATCCGTATTTCAGATAGGCAAGCGCGCCGTTTCTGCCGAAGCGCTTGTCCTCGCATTCGTGGTTCGCGTGGCGGAGCATGCCGCGGTATGCCTCCTCCCACAGCGCACGGTCGCCGATCCCCTTCACTGCGGCGTCGGCGATCACGGCGTCGATGAGGGTGCTGGGCATACAACCCACCTCGCCGATGGACGGCCAGCGCGGAAGCCATCCGCCGTCCGTGTAGTCGACCACAAAGCCGCGCAGGATTTCCTCATATTCCTTGGGTGCGATCAGGGAGAGCAGGGGATAGACCGTCCGATAGGTGTCCCAGAAGCCGTTGTCGGTGTAGCGCACGCCGCGCCGACGTCTGCCGTCGCACGGCGAATAGTGGATCACCGTGCCGTCCCAGTCGTGCTCATATGCCTTGTGCGGATACAGGAAGATGCGGTACATGCACGAATAGAAGGTGCGTAGCTGACGCTCGTCCTGCGCCTCGATCTCGATGCGGGAGAGCACCTCCTCCCACGCATCCTCGGCGCGCTGACGGATCTCCTCAAAGGTGCCCGTCATTTCGCTCTCGATGACGTGACAGCACAGACCGTTATCGATGAAGGAGGAGCCGATCTTGAATTCCACATCCTTTTTCAGGAATGCCAGATGCAGGGTGGCTTCGGTGCTCGGATTCTTGTTGACGATTTTGGTCTTTTCGTAGTCGATCGTTCCTTCGGGGAACTGAAGCACATAGTACGCCTTGAAGTTGACGGCGCGTCCGAGTGCGCATCCGTCGGTGAACACATACAGGGTATCGTGGGGCGCATCGAGCTGATATCCGGTCTTGCCCATGAGGGGGAACAGGGACAGATACGGCGTTTTGTCCTGCTCGTAGTGCAGACGGACGGCGGCGCCGCGCTCGCCCGGGGTCAGCTCAAAGGTGACGCGCGGACGCATGAAATTCAGCTTGATGTAGTCGGGACGCAGGACTGCCTCCTCGGGACGGTAGGACGATACGGCGTCGTCGAAGCGGTTCTGCACCGATCCCGAATCGGGGGTCATGAGGATAGGTCCGTGATCGCCGATCCACGGACTCGGCTGATGTGTGATGCGCACGCCCTCAAGACAGTGCGCATCGGGCTGGAAGAACCATGTTCCCATGACCCGCGTCTGGGGGGCAAAGGAGATCATGCCGAAGGGCATTTGAGTGAGGGGCAGGGTGTTTCCGTGCGAAAAACGGACATCGGAATGGGAGCCTTGCCGGATATTGACCAGTGGTATTTTTTTCATGTTCAGTACACTCTCCGAAATGGGTCATTGATTTCCTCTATTATATACGAAAACCGCTCCGATTGCAAGAGCTATTTTTACAAGGATGCATAATTCCGCGTTTTTCGGTGTCGCTCGGGAGGTCTGCCGCCGTCAGCGGTACACCCGCGCGGGGACAGTCCCCACGATCACGGTCTCGGCGGCGCAGAAGGACGAGAGCAGGGTGAAGGTCCTGCTTTGTCCGTCGGGCAGGAAAACCGTGATGTTGGCGGTGACGGTGAGATCGATGCGGTGACAGGTCTGGTTGATGCCGGCGGAGGTGAAGGTGCTTCTGGCTTCGGTTGATACGGCGCCCGTGGGCGAAAGACGCACCGACACGCGCGGACCTCTTCCCGACAGGATCGCCGCACCGGTCAGCGTGCCGACGGGAATCTTCATCCGATAAGAGCCGCGCGCTTCCAATGCCCTCTGCATGGCTTCTCCGATCCTTGCCTGATAGCGGTTCATGCGGTCTGCGTCTACACTGACCGACAGGATGCGCCCCTCTCCGTCGGTCACGGTGTGCAGGATGTCTCCGGCGCTGATCTCCCGCGTGACCTGTTCGATGCAGGAATTCAGTAAGCCCTGCGCGCCGCTTTCCGCAAGTCCGAACAGAATGGGCGTGGCTTTTCGGTTCAGCCAGATCAGCCCCATGACGGTGAAAACGGTGAAAATGACGGCAAAAACGCGCCGTCCGAATGAGATGCGGCGGAATTGCCGGCGCATGCTTCGCATCAGCCGCCGCTTGTGTATGCCGAATCGCGCCGTGATCCGGTTGCCGTATCTCATGATCATCTCCTCCTCCGAGTCGGCACGAATGCCGCAATCGCGCGGCTTCTGCCCCCTCATATATATGAGAAATATGCCGCAGATAAATGTTGTCCGCAAAATTTCTGTATTTTTTGCGGAAAACGCGATTTTCCTCTTGACAAACAGGTGAACGCTTGATATAATAAACACATGAACAACGATTCAAGTGTTGGGGGTGAGGAATATGGGACCGGAACTGTCATCGGGCTTTCAGCATCTGACGGGCAAGGAGCTGGACGAGATCGAGTCCTCCATGCCGTCCGATGAGGAGCTGTACTGCGTTGCGGATCTGTTCAAGCTGTTTGCCGATTCCACGCGGGTACGGATTCTGTTTGCGCTTTCCAAGTCGGAGATGAGCGTGGGCGATCTTTCCCGCCTGTGCGATATGAGCATGTCCGCCATTTCCCATCAGCTTCGCATTCTGAAGCAGTCCAGATTGGTCAAATGCCGCCGTCAGGGAAAAACCGTGTTTTATGCACCGGCGGACGACCATGTGCATTCCATGATTCGTCAGGGTCTGGAACACGTCAATGAATAATCCGCAGAAAGGGGATACACATTATAATGAAAAAAGTATTCAAATTAGAGGATCTCGATTGCGCAAACTGCGCGGCAAAAATGGAGGATGCCGTTTCCAAGATTGACGGTGTCATTTCGGTGAACATCAGCTTTTTGGCGCAGAAGATGACGCTGGAGGCAGAGGACGGGAAGTGGGATGCTGTGGTGGCGGAGGCTGTTCGCGTATGCCGGCGCGTGGAGCCTGACTGCGTCATTCATGTAAAATGACAGGCAAGCAGAAGAGAACACTGCGGAAAATCATCATCAGCGCCGTGATCGCGGTCGCGGTGTGGGTGATCTGCAAGATTTTCGGCGATATGCCGTCGTGGCTCGGCAGTCTTTTGTATCTGATTCCGTATGCGGTTCTCGGGTATGACGTTCTTTGGGATACGGTGCGAAAGATCGGCTCGGGCAACTTTCTGGACGAAAACTTCCTCATGACCGTAGCTTCCATCGGCGCATTTGCCTGCGGCGAGGGCATGGAGGGCACGGCGGTCATGCTCTTCTATCAGGTCGGCAACCTGTTCGAGAGCTATGCGGTGGGACGCAGCCGTAAATCGGTCGCTTCCCTTATGGACATCTGTCCCGATTCCGCAAACCTGATCTGCGGCGACGAGGTGAAAACGGTACTGACCGACGAGGTCTCGGTCGGCGACATGTTCCTTGTGCGCCCGGGTGAAAAGATTCCGCTTGACGGCGAGATCACGGAGGGTGTGTCCTCTCTGGATACCGCCGCGCTGACGGGCGAATCCCTGCCGCGCGACGTGTTCGCGGGGGATGCCGTGTGCAGTGGGTGCGTCAACCTGACAGGCACGCTCCGCATCCGTGCGACCAAGCCCGCGGGCGAATCCACGGCGTCCAAGATCATGGAGCTTGTGGAAAACGCTTCGTCCGTAAAATCCAAGAGCGAGAAATTCATCACGCGCTTTGCGCGCATCTATACGCCTGCCGTGGTCGGCGGCGCCGTCCTTTTGGCGATCATTCCTCCGATCTTTGTCGGCGACTGGTGGAGCTGGATCCACCGCGCACTCATCTTTTTGGTGGTGTCATGCCCCTGCGCACTGGTCATTTCGGTGCCGCTGTCCTTCTTCGGCGGGATCGGCTCGGCGTCCGCACAGGGCGTGCTGATCAAAGGCTCCCAGTATATGGAGACCTTGGCGCAGGCAAAGCTGTTCCTGTTCGATAAGACCGGAACCCTGACCCGCGGCACGTTTTCCGTGACCGAGGTACATGCAAAGGAGGGCAACAAGGACGATCTGCTCTTCTGGGCGGGTGCCGCCGAGCGGGATTCTCTGCATCCCATTGCACGTTGCCTGCGCGAGAGCGTCGGCGAGGCGTGCCGTGAAGCTGAGGTTCGGGACTTTCGGGAGATCGCGGGACACGGTATCCGCGTCACGGTCAACGGGCACGAGGTCTGCGTGGGCAATGCCCGCATGATGGCATCGAACGGACTGACCGCCGATCAGCCGGATAACGTCGGCACCGCAGTACATGTATCGCTTGACGGTAAATATCTCGGTTATATCTTGGTCAATGATACTGTGAAGCCGTCCGCGCCGGACTGCATTCGGGAACTGCACCGCACCGGTGCGCGCGCCGTTATGCTGACGGGCGACCGTCCTGAAAGCGCGGAAAAGGTTGCAAGCGAACTGAATCTGGACGCGTTTGAGGCAGGTCTGCTCCCCGGCGATAAGCTGGAAAAGGCGGAGGCGCTGATGAAAACGGCGGAGGGTGCTACGGTCTATGTGGGCGACGGCATTAACGATGCACCGGTTCTGTCCCGTGCCGATGTGGGTGTCGCCATGGGCGCCATGGGCTCGGATGCCGCAATCGAAGCGGCGGACGTCGTTCTGATGAACGACGATCCCGAGGCGCTGGTTCGCGCCGTGCGCATTGCGCACAAGACCATCCGCGTGGCAAAGCAGAATATCGTGTTCGCGCTGACGGTAAAGGCGGCGATCCTGATATTGAGCGCTCTCGGTCTTGCGGGAATGTGGAGCGCGGTATTTGCCGATGTCGGCGTGTCGGTCCTGGCGATCCTCAACGCCATGCGCGTGATGCGCTACGACGCAATGAAGGATGCACAATAAGACACATAATCTATGCACGGAATTCGACCTGCGGGAACGCGGGTCGAATTTTCCGTTATTTTGTCAATGTGCACATTTGCGCGTCTCCGAAAATGGGAAAATTTACGAAAGCAAATATTTTTGACTTGTGGTCTTGACAAAAATCAAGGAATGTGATAGGATGAACATAGCTAGTTTGGGTACATATGAACCAGAAAGGATACCACTATGAAAAAATTAACAGCTATTCTCCTCCTCTTGGCGTCGTTGGTTGCACTGACTCTGTCGGTTTCCGCCGCTTCTCCGAGAATTGAAATCAAGAAAGGCACCCCTACCCTGGACGGTAAACTGGATAACCTCTATCTCGATTCCCAGGTGGTCATGCTCGGCGAAAACGGCAACGTGACCGGCAACCTCGGTTCCAGCGCACCCGCAGGCACTGAGGTGATCAACAACGGCAAAGCTTATTTCCTCTGGGATAAGGATTACCTCTACATGTATGCCGTGGTTTGGGATAACGACACGCTGTGCAACGAGGACTGCATTGCCATCATGTTCAACATCAACAGTGTGCTGAAGACGGTCAGTGTCACCTTTGCCAATGAGAACGGTTCGATTGAAGCAGATGAAGCAATGTTCGATCCGAGCAACTGTCAGGCAGTGGTCGGCACCAACACCGAGTCCAAGTATCACTTCGCCGAGATCCGTATCGCTCTGACCGCCGAGCTTAAGTCCAACCTCGGCTCGGGCAAGGAATTCGGCTTCCACTGGATCTATTGGAACAAAGACGATAAGAAGACCGACCTCGGTAACTCCACCGGCGGTTCCGCCGCTGACTGGGGCAAGGGTCAGACCTTCCTGAAGTTCAAGAGCACCGAGGCTACCGGTTCCGGCAACGCCACCAATGCACAGGGTCAGGAAATCTACTCCTCCACTGCCGCTGTACCCGCAGAAAAGGCATATATGACCGCATCGG
>USTB01000004.1 GCA_900557635.1 uncultured Eubacteriales bacterium | reverse complement strand
TGGTTGCCGGTGCCGAGTGTGTAGGCGACAAGCGCGCTACCTCCGGTACCGAGCATGAAGCCAACTGCACCGAAGATCATGAGGAACGGCATGACAATGTTGATCGCAGCGAAAGGTTCTGCCCCGATAAAGTTCGAGATAAAGACTCCGTCCACGACACCGTAGATGGAGGTTAAGATCATCATGACCATGGATGGAAACGTGAATTTGAGCAGCTTCCCATAGGTGAAGTGGTCGGACAATTGGATTTTTGCTTTCATGTTCCTCCTTTTCTGTCTGCGGGCCCTCCCCCGCCGGAGAGGGCCCGTTTATTCAAATCTCGATTTCCCCGGCGTCCACCTGATACCGTTTTTCTCCGGCAACGGTCAGGGTCACCCGGTACCGTCCCGGGGCGATCCCTTCGGTGGTTTCAAAGGCTCCGTAACGGCCCTGGTCCATGGCCGCCCCGGCCTGAGGCGACTGTAGCACGCACAGGGTGGTTTCCTCCCCTGCCCCGTCCGTCAGGGTCAGGTAAATATCGGCGGCAAAGGAATTTTCACCTGCCGCCCAGGCGGTACCACGCAGAATGCCCTCCGCCGTCTCCAGAGTCCAGGTAAGGCTTTCCGGGTCTCCTTCCGGCAGCTCCGGGATCCGGGGCTCCCCGGTGAGGATCCGATACACCGGGTATTCCCCGTTCACCATCCGCACCGGAACAGCCCGGGCACCGGCGGCATAATGCCGCTGAATATAGCCCAGAACCGGCTCCACATCCTGGCTCATAAGCCGCAGATCCCCTCTGTCCACCAGGTCCCGGAAGGGATTCGCAACGCCGTAGCTTTCATAGCGGGCGTTCACATAGGGGCTCTGGGTCAGCCAGCCTCCCAGAGTGCCGATGTTGGAGAGGTAGCCGAAGCCTCCCTGCTTCCCTGGCATCCGGTCGGCGGGGAGCTCGTCGGTCCGGGTCAGATAGAGCCGCCTCTTGTCCCCGCTCAGGACCTGGTAGGCCCCATGGAGGTGGGAGGCCCCCACATAGCGCTCCATGGCATCGTCTTTTCGGGCAATGAGATTCGGCACCTGAGACAAAACCAGCGCCGCCGCCAGGAAGGCCGCTCCCCAGCGGGTCTGCTTTTGCTTCAGCTTTTCCGGATCGATCCCCACGGTCAGCTGGACTGCCGCCGCCGTAAGCATCAGGGGCACATCCACCCGCTCCCGCAGGCCCCGGCCATGATACAGCATGGCCGTCTCCACCGCCACAACGGCAAGCAGGGCGTAGAGGCCCTGGAGCCCTCCGGATCGGTTGGAAACAAACAGGGCCAGCAGAGACAGGAGCAGCACCCCGGCGAAGTCATAGCTCAATAGGCCCCGGATCGCCGACCGGATCCCTCGGCCCAGCTCCCCAAGGGAGGCGTTTTTCTCCGCCTTGGCATTGCACAGGGCCTCCATGGCATCTAAGTCAAACACCTCCGGATCTCCGAAATCCCAGCTTTGAAACAGCTTCAGATCCTCCCGGGAAATATGCAAAGACTCATAGAGAGCCTGATTTTCCCCATAGTCCGGAAAGCCGTAGTCCAGCAGCTCCGTCCGCAGATCGTTATAGCGGAGGTATTGCTGCCAGTCCGGGGAGGAATAGGCCCTTTTCTGGACCAGCATTCCGCCGCCGCAGAGGGCAAACAGGACCAGAAACGCCCCGCAGAGCCCCAGGGCCCGCCTGCATTCCTTTTTGCGAAGAAGCTCCCACAGCAGCGCCGCCCCCACGCCAAAAAGGGGGATCAGCACCATAAAGAAGGCATCTGCCCGAAGGAGAAACCCGGCCAGCGCCAGCAGGCCTCCCAGAAGCCCTGTGTACCAGCTCTTCTTTTCCCGGACACAGTGCAGCATCAGCAGTACTCCGGCCCCCGATGCCGCCCCGGCGATCTTGGTATACTGGACCCGGGTCAGCAGAGCAATGGCAAAAACCAGTGTCAGCAGCACCACGGCGGGAAGCCCCCGCTTCCCCTGCCGATCCAGCACCAGGTAGTAATAGACCGCCATGGTCACCGCCATAAGCCCCAGCTCAACCAGGTAATACCAGGGCAGCGCCGGGACCCGGCTCTGCAGCCAGGCAAGCAGCTCCCCCAGAATAGGATTGATGTAGATGAGCTTTCCCTCCGGCGCGCCGTAATAGCCGTAGCTCAGCCCCGCCATCAGCGCGTCATCGTTGGTGTCGTAAACCAGCACTCCCAGCAGCTTGAAGCCCACCAGCACCGCCAGCGCCGCCAGCAGAGAAACCGCTGCCCACCGGTGGCGTTTCCATTTTTCCAAACCCATTTCCAGGCTCCTTTCCGTTATCATACCCATTATAGCAAACAAGCATCCGAAAGACAATGGGCAAAACCCCTCTCCTGCTCGGAGAGGGGTTTTGGGAACACGGGACGCTCTTACAGCTGGGAATAGCCGAAGCTATTGACCAGGGCATCAATTTTCTGCCCGGCCTTGCAGTAGGGGCACTCCCGGTAGTCATAGCTGGCGTAGCCCGGCAGGTCCTGAATGGTATAGACGGACTTCACGGGGTATCCCTCCACCTCGCTGACAGCGGAATAAATGGCCGCCACACCTGCCACGGTGCCCCCATAGTAGGTGATGGCCTCCAGGGCCCGCTTGGCGGTGTAGCCCGTGGTGACGGAGGCCATCAGGACCAATACGTGCTTGCCCCGGATCATCCCCTGGGTATTGTCCCGGAAGATGATCTGAGAATTGGCGTTGTATTCCGGCTCCAGGATGTAGATGGTCTCGTGGGCGTTGATGGTCCGGAAGCCGCTCTTCGTCAGCTCCTGGGCAAGGCATGTGCCCACCACGCCGGTGCCGTCCAGGCACAGGATGGTATCTACGGGGGTGTCGTTGACAAAGCTGCCGACCAGCTGATGGGCACTGTCCTTGGCTTCTGACAGCCGGGTCTTCTGATAAGTGATATCCACATAATAGTTGATGTGGGAGTGGTTGGTGGCGAAGTGGCCCCGGGCCACACGCAGGGGGGCGCTTCCATGACGGATGGGCATTTTCATCAGGGTGATCATACGCTTCAAACCTCCGGATCGTAAAATAAAAAAGAAAGTCGTTTCCGCCGGAAAAATCTCCAACCCGGAAAGGGCTTTTTTTCATTATACCTCGAAAGCCCCCCTGGACGCAAGTGCAATTTAACGATTACCACCCAAAATTCCGCCTCTGATTTTGTGCACATTGCGCAGTTTTAACGCTGCCTCCTGGCGGTAGAACTGCCTCGCGATCACGCGGCAGATCTTTTTCCGGCGGATCATCCAGTGGACCTTGCCAAAGCTGGCCCACATGACACCGTCGGTCTCCCCGGGCTGGAGGACGATATTTTTCAGAGGGACGCTCCTCTTCAGGCAGTAGAAGTCATAAAAGGTGTTCTTGTCCCGCTCGGTGTCCAGAAGCTCAAATTCCTCCGGCAAAGCCGTAATGCCCGTTTCCTCCCGGAGCTCTCTTTGGATTGCCGTCAGGCTATCCTCCCCTGCCCGGGCTGCGCCGCCGGAATTCTCCCAGGTCCCGGCAAAGCTTTTCTCCTTGGCCCGCCGGGTCAGCAGCAGCTTTCCGAAACCGTCGTAGACCCAAACGCAGACCACCAGGCCGTAATCTCCAGGCTCCCAGGGGGTGCCCCGCCTGTGGACCCGGCCAGTCTTCACCCGGTTTTCATCATATACATCGTTCCATTCCGTCATGGGCCCGCTTCCTCTCTCAAGGGCTTTTCTATATCCTACCATAGCAGTAGGGCAAAATCAATTCCGTTCCTTGCTCCGGTACTCCTTGCCGAAGGAGAAGCCCCGTCCCCAGACCTCCGTGACCTGGGTTGCGATCATGAAGCACTCCGGGTCAATGTCCCGGGCCAATCGCTGGACCAGATACAGCTCCTTGGTGGACACCACGCTGAGGACCATCTGGGTGGGCTTCCCCAGAAAGCCTCCCTCTCCGTGGAGCATGGTCACGCCCCGGTCGGCGGTTTTCAGGATGCTGTCCCGGATCTGCTCCGCTTTTTCGCTGATGATCTTCACCTCCGTCCGGCCGTTGCCCGCCAGAAGGGTCTTGTTCAGGGTGAAATTGATGGCAATGAGCATGACAATGCCGTAAAGCAGCTCCTCCGGGGTGTGGAAAAACAATTGCAGCAGCATAATGGAAAAATCGCAGACCCACAGGCTCACCGGCACAGGGATGCCGAAGAGCTTCTTGAAGATCAGCGGCGGAATATCCATGCCTCCTGTGGAGGCTCCCGCCCGGATGACCACCCCAAGGGCAACCCCCAGCCCCATACCGCCAAAGAGGGCGCAGAGCAGAAAATCATGGGTGATTATCCTATCTCCCAGGGCCTGCTGGCACAACCGCAGAAACACCGGGTATAGGAAGGAGCTCAGCACCGTGGTCATGGCAAACTTCCGCCCCAGCACCATCCAGCCCAAGGCCAGCATGGCGCAGTTAAACACCAGCACAAACAGATCCACCGGGATCCCCCACAGGTTCTTCCCGATGAGGGCCAATCCCGTGGTGCCGCAGCTGATCAGCTCCCCCGGCAAAATAAAGGCCGCCACAATAAAGGCATAGAACAGATTTCCCAGCAGGATCGCCGCCAGATCCGGCAGGATTTTTAACAGTTTTTTCTTCATGTTTCATCCTCCAATAAACCCTGATATTGTAAGGGACAGAAAGAAAGTTGTCAATAGGCAGCAAAAGAGGCGCGTTTTCCGGCGCGCCTCTTTTGCGTTTGCATATGACTGTTTAATCGTCAATGGTATGGATCTCCGGAATGACCTCCTCCAGGGCATCCAGGACGATGCGGGCGGTGTCCAGAGAGGTGAAGGTGTTCACGCCATTCTGAACGGCGCACTGGCGGATGGCAATGCCGTCATCGTAGTGCTTGCCGGAGGACAGGGGGCGGGTATTGAGGATGTAGCTGACGTAGCCTGCCCGGATAGAATCCAGGATCTCGTTGCTGCCATCGCTGAGCTTCCGGCGGACCCGGGTGCGGATGCCGTTTTCCTTCAGGAACCGGGCAGTGCCCTCGGTTGCCTCAATGTTAAAGCCCAGGCGGTAGAAGCGTCTGGCCAGAGGCAGGCCCTCGGCCTTATCCTCGTCCGCCAGGGTCACGATCACGGTGCCGTATTCCTTCATCTTGATGCCGCTGGCCTGAAGCGCTTTGTACAGGGCCCGGTTCAGCTTCCGGTCGTAGCCAATGGCCTCGCCGGTGGACTTCATCTCAGGGGACAGATAGGTGTCCATGCCCTCCAGCTTGGCAAAGGAGAAGGCAGGGACCTTCACGTACCACTTTTCCCGCTCCGGGCGGCGGAGCTGGGTGATGCCCTGGTCTGCCAGGCTCTGGCCCAGCATGATTTTGGTGGCAATGTCCACCAGGGAGACACCCGTAGACTTCGATAGGAAGGGGACGCTTCGGGAGGCCCGGGGGTTCACCTCAATGATGGAGACCTGGTCATTCTTATCCACAATGAACTGGATGTTGTAAAGCCCCACAATGCCGATGCCCAGTCCGAGCCGACGGGTATAGTCGAGGATGGTCTCCTTGGTCTTTTGCGAAATGCTGAAGGTGGGGTACACGCTGATGGAGTCGCCGCTGTGGATGCCCGTGCGCTCCACCAGCTCCATGATGCCGGGCACAAAGACGTCGGTGCCGTCGCAGATGGCGTCCACCTCAAGCTCCTTGCCCGCAATGTACTTGTCCACCAGAACCGGCTTGTCCTCGTCCACCTCCACGGCGGTGCGCAGATAACGGCGGAGCTGTGCCTCGTCCGCAACGATCTGCATGGCTCTGCCGCCGAGCACAAAGGACGGGCGCACCAGAACGGGGTAGCCTACGGATGCGGCGGCGCGCACACCCGCTTCGATGTCGGTCACAGCCTGCCCCTGCGGCTGAGGGATGTTGAGGGTGTGCAGGACCTTCTCGAACAGGTCGCGGTTTTCGGCGCGGTCGATGGCGTCGCAGTCGGTGCCGATGATGTTCACGCCGCGTCGGTGCAGACCGGCGGAAAGATTGATGGCGGTCTGTCCGCCGAGGGACGCGATCACGCCCACCGGCTTTTCGAGGTGTATGATGTTCATGACATCCTCCTCGCACAGCGGCTCAAAGTATAGCTTATCCGAGCAGGTATAGTCGGTGGAGACGGTTTCGGGATTGTTGTTGATGATGATGGCTTCGCGTCCCGACGCCTTGATGGTCTTGACCGCGTGCACCGTGGAGTAGTCGAATTCCACGCCCTGCCCGATGCGGATAGGTCCCGAGCCGAGCACCACGATCTTTTCGCGATCCGACACCACCGATTCGTTTTCTTCCTCGTAGGTGGAGTAAAAATACGGGATGTAGCTCTCGAATTCCGAGGCGCAGGTGTCGATCATTTTGTAAACGGGGAACATGTTGTGTTCGGCGCGCAGGGCAAAGACCTCGTCGCCGCGCATGCCCCACAGACGTCCGATGCATTCGTCCGAGAAGCCCATTTTCTTGGCGGCGTACAATTCGTCGATGTCGCCCGTGTGCGCGGCAAGACGCTTTTCCTCGTTCACGATACTGCGGAGCTTTTCCAAAAAGAGCATGTCGATCTTGGTGGCGTTGCAGATCATGCCGATATCGGTACCGCGTCGGAACAGCTCGGCAATGCCGTAAATGCGGTCGTCGGTGCCGTCCTTGATGTAGTCGAGCAATTCCTCCTCGGTGCGGGTGTCGAACTTTTTCATGTGGATGTGGTTGACCCCGATCTCCAGAGAGCGCACGGCTTTGAGCAGGCTTTCCTCAATGGTTCTGCCCACGCTCATGACCTCGCCCGTCGCCTTCATCTGGGTGGACAGCTTATTGTTGGCGGAGGAGAATTTATCAAACGGGAAGCGCGGCATTTTAGTCACGACATAGTCGAGGGACGGCTCAAAGGATGCGGGCGTGTTCGCCAGCATGATCTCGTCCAGATGCATGCCCACCGCAATCTTTGCCGATACCCGCGCAATGGGGTAGCCGCTTGCCTTGGATGCCAGCGCCGACGAGCGGGACACGCGGGGGTTCACTTCGATGAGATAATATTGGAAGGACAGCGGATCCAGTGCAAACTGCACGTTACAGCCGCCCTCGATCTTCAGGGCGCGGATGATCTTGAGCGCGCTGTCGCGGAGCATGTGATATTCCTTGTTGGTCAGGGTCTGGGAGGGGCACACCACAATGGAGTCGCCCGTGTGGATGCCCACGGGGTCGATGTTTTCCATGTTGCACACCGTGATCGCCGTGTCGTTGGCATCGCGGATCACCTCATATTCGATCTCTTTGTAGCCCTTGATGCTCTTTTCCACCAGCACCTGATGCACGGGGGAAAGCTCCAATGCGCCCCGCAGAAGCTCGGCGCATTCCTCGGGATCGTCCGCAAAGCCGCCGCCCGTGCCGCCCAAGGTAAAGGCAGGACGCAGGACGACGGGATATCCGATGCGTTCTGCCGCCTCCAGTCCCGCTTCCATGCTCTCGGCAATGACCGACGGCAGAACAGGCTCGTCCAGCTCCATGCACAGCTCCTTGAACAGCTCGCGATCCTCGGCGCGCTCGATACTTCGGCTCGTGGTGCCGAGCAGCTCGGCGCCGCATTCGCGCAGGACGCCCTTTGACTCCAACTGCATGGCAAGATTCAGTCCGGTCTGTCCGCCGATGCCGGGAACGATGGCGTCGGGACGCTCATAGCGGATGATCTTTGCCAGATATTCCAGATTCAGCGGCTCCATGTACACCTTGTCCGCAACCGTGGTATCGGTCATGATGGTGGCGGGGTTGGAGTTGCACAGAACCACCTCGTAGCCCTCTTCGCGCAGGGCAAGGCACGCCTGTGTGCCGGCATAGTCAAACTCCGCCGCCTGCCCGATGACAATGGGACCGGAGCCGATGACAAGGGTTTTTTTGATCTGCGGATTCAGCGGCATAGCGGCTCGCCTCCCATCATTGCACAGAATCGGTCAAAAAGAAAGGTGGTATCGTGCGGACCGGCGCACGCCTCGGGGTGGAACTGCACGGAAAACGCGCGGGACGCGGGATAGTCCACGCCCTCGCAGGTGCCGTCGTTGGCGTTGACATAGCGCACCTGTCCCACACCTTCCGGGATACTGTCCGACACCACGGCATAGCCGTGATTCTGACTGGTGATATACGTGCGGTTTCCCGCACCCATAAGATCGCGCACCGGCTGATTGGCGCCGCGATGTCCGTATTTGAGTTTGACCGTCCTGCCGCCCTGCGACAGCGCCATGAGCTGATGCCCAAGACATATGCCGAACACGGGAACACGTCCGAACAGACGGGCAATTTCTCCGATCTGAAGCTCGTTTTCCGCAGGATCGCCGGGACCGTTTGACAGCATGACACCGTCATACCCGCCTGCCAAAATGCTTTCCGCCGTTGCGGTGCACGGAAGCACCGTCACGTCACACCCGCGGCGGCACAGCTCGCGCACGATATTTTTCTTGGCGCCGTAGTCTATGAGCGCCACACGGAAGCGGCTCCCGCTTCCCTGCACGGTATAGGGCTGACCGATGCTGACCGCCTCCACCGCGCCGCGCACCGCATAGCCGCAAATCGCCGTCATGTCGGCGGGAAGGGTGTCGCACAGGGCGGCGTTCATAACCCCGTGCTCCCGAAGAATGCGGGTGAGCTGTCGGGTGTCGATACCGCAGATGCCGGGCACGCCCTGCTCACGCAAATAGACATCGAGCGTGCCGCCGCAACGGAAATTGGAGGGTTGGTCGCACACCTCGCGCACCGCATAGCCGCGCAGACTGCACGCACCCTCGGCGTCCTCGGGGATCGCGCCGTAGTTGCCGATGAGGGGGAAGGTCTGTAACACGATCTGTCCGTAATAGCTCGGGTCGGTCAGGGTCTCCATGTAGCCGCACATGCCCGTGGTAAAGACCAGCTCTCCCACGCACGCGCAGTCGGCGCCGAAGGCATAGCCCTCGAACACCTGACCGTCCCCCGTAACAAGATACCGCCGCTTTCTCATGCCTCTGCCCCCGCCAGCGTCGCCGCCATGACCGCCTTAATGGTGTGCATACGGTTTTCCGCCTCAGCAAAGACCAGAGACTGCGGACTCTCGAACACCTCGTCGGTCACCTCCATCGCTTCCCTGCCAAAGCGCTTACACATTTCCCGTCCGACGGCTGTCTCCTTATTATGATACGAGGGCAGGCAGTGCATAAAGACCGCATGCGCGGGCGCGGCAGCCATCAGCGCGCCGTTGACCTGATAGGGGGACAGCGCGGCAATGCGCTCCTCCCACACCGAGACAGGCTCGCCCATGGATACCCAGATGTCGGTGTAGATCACGTCGGCATCGGCGACCGCCTTCGTCGAATCGGTGCAGAAATCAATAACGGCACCGGTCTGTGCCGCGATCTCGCGGCACTGTGCCGTCAGTGCGGCGTTCGGGAAATATGCCTCGGGCGCGCAAGCGGTGAAGTGCATGCCCATCTTGGCACAGCCCACCATCAGGGAATTGCCCATGTTGTAGCGCGCGTCCCCCATGTAGACCAGATGAATGTTCCCCAGAGAGCCGAAATGCTCCTGTACCGTGAGGAAGTCCGCCAAAATCTGCGTAGGATGAAATTCGTCGGTCAGACCGTTCCACACGGGTACCGACGCATATGCCGCCAGCTCCTCCACGATCCTTTGCCCGTAGCCCCGATACTCAATCCCGTCGAACATGCCGGAAAGCACCCGCGCCGTGTCGGCGATGCTCTCCTTTTTCCCGATCTGCGAACCCGTGGGGTCAAGATAGGTCGTCCCCATGCCGAGATCCCTCGCGGCGACCTCAAAACTGCAGCGGGTGCGCGTACTGGTCTTTTCAAAGATCAGCGCAATGTTCTTCCCCTCGCACAGCCGATGCGGCTCGCCCGCCTTTTTCTTCGCCTTCAGCGCGGCGGCAAGCGAAAGCAGACCGGAGATCTCCTCCGGCGTAAAATCCAGGAGCTTCAAAAAATCCTTACCCTGTAACGACATCACATTTTCCCCTCTTCTGTCATACTGATCGACAATACTTTCTTACAATCGCGCGAAAAAACGCGACTGTTCCGTACATTTTCGCGTTTTTTCGCACCTTTTTTCACGCATTCGCGCATTTTGACAGGTGCCTTTACAGCACCTTTGCCAAAAACGATTGCAGACGATCGGTCTGCGGATTTCCGAAAATCTGAGCGGGCGTTCCTTCCTCGGCGATCACGCCGTCCGAAAGGAAGAGGATGCGGTTCGCAACCTCCCGCGCAAAGCCCATTTCGTGGGTTACCACCACCATGGTCATACCCGCATGCGCCAGCTCCTTCATCACGTCCAGCACCTCGCCCACCATTTCGGGGTCGAGCGCCGACGTCGGCTCGTCAAAGAGCATCACGTCAGGCTCCATGCACAGGGCGCGGCAGATCGCCACCCGCTGTTTCTGTCCGCCCGAGAGCTGACCCGGGTAGGACGCGGCGCGATCCGCCAGACCCACCCGCTCCAAAAGCTGCATCGCCTTTTGCTCCGCCTCGGCGCGCGGGGTCTTTTTGAGCATCATGGGCGCGCAGGTCAGATTCTGCAACACGGTCATGTGCGGAAACAGGTTGAACTGCTGGAACACCATGCCCATCTTCTGCCGATGCAGGTTGATATCCACCTTTTTATCGGTGAGATCGTCGCCCTCGAACAGAATCTGCCCGCCCGACGGCTTCTCCAAAAGATTCAGGCACCGCAAAAACGTGGACTTGCCCGAGCCGGACGGTCCGATGATGCACACCACGTCCCCGCGGTCGATCTCCACCGAGATGCCGCGAAGCACCTCCATCCCGCGAAAGTCCTTTTTCAAATCGTTAACGCTGATCACGGCGTGCCAGCCTCCTTTCAAACATACCCAAAAGGCGGGTCAGAATGACCACCAACGCCAGATAGGTGATCGCCACGGTGAGCAGAGGGTTCACCGCGTCATAGGTATTGTTCCGCACCAGGTTGCCCGCGCGGGTCAGATCGACCACAGCGACATACCCTGCAACCGAGGTCTCCTTGAGCAGGGAGATCAGCTCGTTGCCGATGGCGGGCAGAATGTACCGCAGTGCCTGCGGGAAAATGATGCGGCGCATTGCCTGCAATTTGGACATGCCGAGACTGCGTCCCGCCTCCATCTGTCCGCGATCCACCGCGTTGATGCCGCCGCGGATCAGCTCCGCCATATACGCACCCGAGTTGATGCCGAAGGTCAGGATGCCCACGCTCATGCCGTCCGCCGATTTCATAATGATGAAAAAGAAGATCAGGAGCAGCACCACCACCGGAATGCCCCGGATCGCCGTAACATAGCAATCGCACAAAATGCACAGGGGACGGAGCGCCGGTATGTCCTCGCAGAAATACTTGGTCACGGCGATCACCGTGCCGATCAGCACGCCGATGCACAGTGCGCCCAGCGTGATGATGATGGTATTTGCGAAGCCCTCGAGCATCATTTTGTAATACCCGGTCTCGATGAAGGTTTCATATAATTTACTCAGCCATGCTTCCAACGGTTTCTCCTCCGTAAAGCAGGGAAAAGGGGGCGCCGCACCGTGTATTGCGATGCGATAACCCCCGTTTTTCCTGCATGATTATTTCTGATCGGGCGCGGTAAACGGTGCGTCGTACTTCTCGAAAATCTCCTTGATCTTCCCCTGCGACTGCAGATCGGCGAGAATGGAATTGATCTCGGCGACCAGCTCCTCACTGCCGAAGGAAAGAGCAAAGGCATACGGCTCGGTGGTCATGACCTCGTTCAGTATCACAAGCTTTGCGCCGTCGCCCGCATTGTTGACCTTCACCATGTCGGCGGCGGTCAGATCGTCGATGACCCACGCATCCACCTTGCCGGACTGCAATGCCGACTGCGCGTCGTTGTTTGCCGTAAAGGACTTGACGTCATATCCGTTTTCCATGCAGTAGGACTCCGCCGTGGTGCCCGTCTGTACGGCGACCGACTTTCCTGCAAGATCGGCTTTGGACTGAATGGAACTGCCCTCGTTCACCACAATCGCCTGTGCGGCAAGGCAGTAAGCATCGGTAAAGAGCACATTCTTCTTCCGCTTCTCGTTCACCGTGATGCCCGATGCACCCAGGTCATATTTGTCTGCCTGTACGCCGGGAAGCACCGAATCGAAGTCCATTTGGGAAATTTTCAAGGTCACGCCCAGCTTCTCACACACAATGTTGAGAATGTCGATCTCGATACCGACCACGTTTCCGTTGCCGTCCAGCGATTCAAAGGGCGGAAAATCGGGACTGGTGGCAATGACCAGCTCGCCCGCCTTTTTAATGGTGTCGGGCGTTTTTTTCTTGGAGCCGCAGCCCGAAAGGAGGGCGGCGGAGGCGAGCAGTGTTGCAAAACACAATACCAGTGCGATCCATTTTTTCATGACGGTGTACCTCTGCATAAATATTCTTGATTTCGTTTGATTATGCAGTGATTATACATGAACAAAAGGGATTTGTCAAGCACTTTTGCGTAATTTTATGCACTAATTTGTATTTTTTATCTTCTGCCGATTCCGAACGCCTCCAAGGTCCCGTCCCTCATATAAAATGACGAAAACACCGATGCGCACGCCCCCTCATCGGAGCCGTGACATCGGTGCTTTGCCGCAGTTTTCCTTTTTTCCGCACTCCTTTCCGCTATTTTTATGCATTTACCGCATGCATACGCGGCACAATACGCTATGCCGCATGCATTCGGATCAGTCCCACGCTCATATCATCCGCATCGGGACGGTGACGGCGCGCCGCCTCCATGATCTTCTCCGCCGTTGCGTGCAGATCGCTGTCCACCCCGTCGCTGAGCAGATCGACCAGCCAGATGCCGTCCTCAAAGGACTGCGCAATGCCGTCGCTTGCCATCACCACCACGTCGCCTTCCTCCAGCGTGAAGCGCACCTCCTCTGCGTTCATCTCCTTTGTGATGCCGATGGGCATGGTGTTGGACGCGATCTTGAACAGGCTTCCGTCCCGCAGAACGTATGACGGCGCCGCGCCGCCCTTGATGAAGGATGCCGCGCCCGTGATCAGATCCACCTCCAAAAGATCCACCGTGGCAAAGCACTCCATGCCCTTGGTGCGGATCACACCGTTGAGCATTTGCAGAACGATGTCCTTGCGCGTGGTGGCGCGGAGCATCTTCTCCATGAACACCCCGCAGATGCGCGAGGTCAGCGCCGCTTCCCGCCCCGTTCCCATGCCGTCGCTGAGCAGGGTGTAGAAATAATCGTCCTCGTTTTCAAAGGTAATGAGGTTGTCGCCGTTCACGGTCTCCTCGGGGGTGGCGCGCCCCGCGCAGGCGCTCTCCACCGAGAATCGCCGCGCCGACTGCATGGTCATGGTCACGTATGACGGTCCCCGCCCGTCGGCGTTTTCCATTTGGAAGGACGGCACGTCGAAGTTTGTTTCGCACAGGCGGTTCATGGAATCGCGCAGGGCATCCGCTCCCATCCGAAACGCTCCCAGATCCACGCCGCCGCAGATCAGGGTCTTGCGCCGCTTGCCGTATACCGCCGCCGAATCGATGCCCAGATCCAGATATTCCGCGGCGTGCAGAACCTTTTCACTGCATGCGGCATCGTAGGTCAGATCGGGATCCTCGTCCGCCGCATCCTCCACCAAGTGGGAAAGCGATTCGTAGTCCATTGCCACGATCCCCGTCTTGTCCCGCACCCGCAGATCCTCCCGCAGGTCGGCGATCCCGAGGTTCAGGGAGGCTAAGATCACCATGGCGCGCGGACAGCCCGACCGCATCCAGTCCGGCAGATCGTCCGCCGTCAGCTTTTCCTGCTTCTGCAGGACGCGCGCAATGTCCTCCACCGCGTCGGGCACGCGCGAATCGGGCGCATCATGGCACTTGCTGCGCAGGGGGCATCCATTGCAGTGATCCTCAAACTCCGCATAGCACCGACGACGCACACCGTAAATGCCGGGTCTGCGCAGCTTGTCGGACAAATTGAAGAACACGTCCGAAAGCGATTCCAGCGCACCCGAAAGTGCCCGAAGCTGTCCCGTCGTCCTTTGCGCCCTGCGTGTCGTGAGTTGTGCCTCCCTTCCCTGCACGCGTGCGTCCGTGCCGCCGAACAGGCGGGAACGCGGCAGCAGTCCGAACTGCATCAGGGGCAAAAAGATCATGGTCGGAATCACGGTCTCGGGGATCAGCACCCGCAGTGCCTGCCAGCCGCGCGCGTATGCCCCGCCGATCACCGTGATGACTGCCGCCGCCGTGACCGACGCGCTCCTGCTGGTGTTTCGGAACAGTCCGGCGCAAATGCCTGCCAGCGCCATGACCGCGCCCATTTCCGGTGCGCTCGCCAAGCCGCACACCAAGCCCGTGAAGCACCCGCGAAGCATACCGCCGTTCTGGGCGATGTACAGGGTCACAAGGAAGGACGCGGGCACGGCAAACGACACCGCGCCCACCTCAAACGCGCGCAGAGCATAAATACCCGCCGCCAGACATGCGTTGATTCCCGCCTCGCGCAGGGAGGATTCCGCGTTCGCCGTGTGCCGTGCGCTGTGGAACAGCCATGCCGCCAGCGGAACGCCGAACACCATGGTCAGCGCGCCGAAGATGTCATAATACAGAAAGCCGCTCTGCACCACGCGCAAAAGTCCGAACAGGAAGCTCACCGCCGCACCCGCACCGAGACGGAAGAGAAGTCCCTCCCGAAACAGCCTCAATTTCCCTTCTCCCGAGGACGCCGACAGGAAAAATCCGATTCCCATCCGACAGATGAGCAACGCAGACGCTTCCAAAAGTCCCGTCATGCCGTCTCCCGCCTGCCGCAGAAGCGACAGCAGAATGCCTACATATACATACGGCACCGATTCCGATGTCGCGCACAGGACTGCCTGTCCGAGCGGCGACGGTCCGAACGGGAAGGGTGCGCAGGACAAAAGAAAGGCATACAGCCCCATGCCGATTCCCCGCAGAATGCGCAGGATCGATTTTCGCCCTCCGCTGTCCAGCCGTTCCCGCGCGGCGGGCGGCAGATATATCTCTATGTACTTCCGCCACCGATCCCGTATCACCTCGCGCCACGCCGCGCCGCCTGCGGGCGTCTGCTTGACCTGTTCCCGTTTTTCCATCGCTTTGTACCATCCCTCTTCGTTTTTACACCTTGCCGGTACCTCCGTTTTTTCGGCTTCCCCGCATCATCCACGCATGGCACACCTGTTTGCGCAAATGACACAGTAAAGCCTTCCGTTTTTGCTCTTCGTCCTCCGTCGGCGCTTCTCGCTTTCTTCCGCTTTTCCTCCCTTCTCTCTGCCGACGGACGTCTGCCGAATGAACCGGTCCTTTGTGTCTGT
>USTB01000003.1 GCA_900557635.1 uncultured Eubacteriales bacterium | reverse complement strand
TTCCAGCTCGGGAAGGTCGGGATATTCAAAGGTGAGGGGTAGCGTTTCGTCTCCGAACAGTCCGATCTGCCCCATCATCGCATTTTTCGTCTTGGCGGTCACGCGGTCGAGCAGAGTCTCATATGATGCAAGCATCACACTGCGGCGCAGACCGAGCGAATCGCACGCGCCGGCACGGATCAGACTTTCCAGAGCGCGGCGATTGCAGTCCCCGCCGCCGCAACGCCGCAAAAAGTCCGCAAAGTCGGAAAACGGCTTCATTTTCCGCTGTGCCACGATGGCATGCACCAAATTCACGCCCACATTTTTCAGGGCGAGCAGACCGAAACGGATCACGCCGTCCGACACCGAGAAGCCTTCCTCGCTCTCGTTGACGTCCGGACCTGCCACCGTCAGCCCGCACTCACGCGCTTCTTCCACATATTCCGCCATCTTGGGCTGATTTCCGAGCACCGAGGACAGAAGTGCCGCAAGATATTCCCCCGGGTAATGCGCCTTGAGATAGGCGGTTCGGTATGAGGTGAACGCATAGCATGCGGCGTGGCTCTTATTGAAGGCATAGGAGGCAAAGGACGCGATCTCGTCGAACAGCCTTTTCGCCGCTTCCTCGGGGATGAAATTGGACTTCGCCCCCTGCAGAAAGCCCTCGCGCTCCTTTTCCATTTCCTCGGTTTTCTTTTTCGCCATGGCGCGGCGCACTCTGTCGGCGCGTCCGTAGGAAAAATTTGCCACGGCACGGCAGATCTGCATCACCTGCTCCTGATAGACGATACATCCGCAGGTTTCGCGCAGGATCGGCTCGAGACATGGAATCTCATAGGTGACGCCGTCCGGAGAATGACGGTTCTCCAAAAAGCGCGGAATGGATTCCATGGGTCCCGGGCGGTACAGAGCGATCGCCACCATGACGTCCGAAACGCTCTGCGGGCGGAACTGGGTCAGCATCTGCCGCATGCCCGCGCTCTCCAACTGAAACACACCGGACGATTTTCCTGCCGACAGCAGGGCAAAGGTCTCCGCATCGTCAAAGGGAATGCGATCCGCATCGAATTCGGGTTCTCTTTTTCGGATCAGCGCCGCCGCATCCTCGATCACGGTGAGATAGCGCAAACCGAGAAAGTCGAATTTCAGAAGTCCGAGGGAAGCCACCACGTCCATATCATACTGGATGAGGGGCAGTCCCGACCCGAGACACAGGGGCACATAGTCCCGCACGGGGCGGTCGCTGATCACCACACCCGCGGCATGCGTGGAAATGTGGCGCGGCATGCCCTCCAGTGACGACGCGATTTGCACCAGATTCCGTACCGACGCATCGTTTTCGCACATGGTGCGGAGCGGCTCCTCCCGCCGCGCGTCGTCCAGCGTCACGCCGAGACGGCGCGGGATCGACTTTGCCACCTTGTCCACTGCGTCATACGGCATACCGAGCGCCCGTCCCACATCGCGCAAAGCCGCGCGCGCCGCCAAGGTATCGAATGCGCATATCTGCGCCACGCGGTCCCTGCCGTACCGCTCGGCGACGTAGTCCACCACCTCGCCGCGTCGTTCATGTCCGAAGTCGATATCAAAGTCGGGCATGGACACCCGTTCCGGATTGAGAAACCGCTCGAACAGGAGTCCGAACCGAATGGGATCGATCTCGGTGATGTGCAGAAGGTACGCCACAAGGCTTCCCGCCCCCGAGCCACGCCCGGGACCTACGGGAATACCGTGCGTTTTTGCGTAATTTACGAAATCCCACACCACAAGGAAATAGTCGTTATACCCCATGCGGTTGATGATAAACAGCTCATAATCCATGCGGCTCTTGTAGGTGGCGCGATCCTCCTCGTTCTCGGGCACGATGTCCCCGCGCCGCATGCGCTCTTCCAAGCCCTCTGCGGCAAGACGGTGCAGCATCTGCGCCGCCGTTTCTGCGGGATCTGTGGAAAATTTGGGAAGAAACCGCTGATCAAAGTCAAAATCAAAGCAACAGCGCTCCGCAATTCTGACCGTATTTTCACATGCATCGGGGTAATCGGCAAACAGACGCTCCATTTCCTCGGTGCTCTTATAGTAAAATTCATCGCTTCCGAAGCCCTGCGGTCTGCCGTCTGTGACCGTGCGATTGGTCTGAATGCACATCAGAACCGCCTGCGTCTCGGCATCGCTCTTCTTCAGATAGTGTACGTCATTGGTCGCAACCATGGGGATCCCCGTCTCCTGAGACAGGGTGCGCAGGCCGTGCAGAACGCGGAGATCGTCTGGCAGATCGTGATTCTGCACCTCAAGGTAGAAACTTCCCTCACCGAAAATGTCTCGCATGCTGAGCGCATAGCGGCGGGCGTTTTCCATATCACCCTGCAAAATAAACTGCGGGATCCTGCCGCCGAGACAGCCCGACAGGGCGATCAGTCCCTCCGCATGCTCTGCCAAAAGCTCGGTATCCACGCGCGGCTTGCCGTAAAAGCCCTCGGTATACGCGCGGGAGACCAACTGCACTAAATTGCGGTATCCCACGTCGGAAGTCACCAAAAGCACCAAGTGGTACGTTTGCTGATCGATGCCCGCCTCCCGTCCGAAGCGCGTGCGGGACGCCACATAGACCTCACAGCCGATGATGGGGCGAACCCCCTCCTTTTTGCATGCGCGGTAAAACGGAACGGCACCGTACATGGCACCGTGATCGGTCAGCGCAACGGCAGTATGCCCCATTTCCCGTGCCGTGCGCGGGATGTCGGCGATGCGGCATGCACCGTCGAGCAGACTGTATTCACTGTGCAAATGCAAATGGACGAATCCTGACATATTTTACGCACCTCCGATCCTTTTTCTTTTCATATCGCGAACCGGGATCACACCTCGGTCTGCTCCTGCGCCTCTTTTGCGAGCCTTCCGATCTTTTGCAGGCGGTGCACCACGCCCGACTTCGTAATGGGCGGATTGTGCAACTGTGCCAGCATCAAAAGGGTCGCCTCGGGGTGCGCCTCCCGCAGCTCTGCCGTCTGCTGTAATTCGTCGGGCATTGCCGAAAAGCGCCCGCACTGCCGCAAAAACGCGATCTGCCGTATCTGTTCGTTTGCGGCGTTCACTGCCTTATGGATGTTGGCGGCATCGCAGTTGCGCTCCCGATTTGCACGGTTGCGCAATTCCTTGCGAATGGTCTCGTTCATGAGCGCAAACGCCGCATTCTGCGCGCCGAGCGCCACAAGAAGGTCAGAAACCTGTTCGTTTCCCTTATAATACAGCACCGGAATCTCCCTGCGCACCGTCCGACGTGGCGGCAAACCCTCTTCACACAAAAGGGCTTCCACATCTGCGGCGCTTTCACCGTCGGGCATGGGGATGTCCGCCTGATATGCCGACACGGGATCGCTGACATTTCCGCACGCCAGAAACACACCGCGCAGAAACGATCTTCTGCAATTTTCGCACTGTAGCATATCGGCGATGCGCTCGATGCCGTCGTCCGACTTGCGGGAAAACTCCCGTTCCAGCTTTTCGCCCAGTGCGCCCACCGCCGTGTTGTCCTGCTGAGGCTGACGGAAAAGCAAAAGTCCGTACAACTCGGCGCGCCGACAGCAGGCGGAGCGCGGTATGTTGCCGCACAGCTCCTCTTTGGTTCTGCGCGAAAAGGATTCCGTATCCCGCATTTCGATCCTCCCGTGCGACACTGTGTCTCTTTTACGGCTCACAGTACCGTATCTCGCACTCCAGCGCAACGCCGAAGCGCTCCATAATCTCTTCCCGAATCAGCGCGATGAGGGCAAGCACGTCCGAGGAGGTCGCCCCGCCCATGTTTACGATGAAGCCGGCATGCTTTTCCGAAACGGCGGCACCGCCGATCCGCTTGCCCTTAAGCCCCGCTTCCTCGATCATCTGTCCGGTATAATGACCGCAGGCGCGCTTGAACACGCTTCCCGCGCTCGGAAAGTCCAGCGGCTGTTTTTCCACGCGCCGCCGCATCAGCTCTTCCATTTTTTCGCTCACCGCATCGCGCGCCGCAGGCGTCAGAGAAAAGCGTGCGCGCAAAAGAATCAGCCCGCCCGCCTGAAAAGCGCTTTGCCGATAGCCGAAGGCGCACATCTTGCGGGAAAGCGTTACGATCTGCCGTCGGTCACGATCCCACGCGACAGCCTCACAGAGCACGTCGGAGATCTCCCCGCCGTAAGCGCCCGCGTTCATAAAGACCGCGCCGCCGCAGCTCCCGGGGATGCCGTATGCGAATTCCAGTCCGGACAGTCCCGCATCCCGTGCGGCACGGGTCACGGAAAGCAACGACGCGCCGCAGTCCGCCGTGAGAACCGTGCCGTCCACCGAAACCTCCCGCATATGAGAGGTCACGACGATCACGCCGCGAAAGCCGCGATCATCGAAAAGAAAATCACTGCCGTTGCCGATGACAAGATAACGGATCCCGTTTTCCTCCAAAAGCGTGAGCAGGTCGCACAGCGTCTGTGCGTCGTCGGGCCATACCGCGTAATCCGCGGGACCGCCGATCCGAAAGGTGGAGCATCGGAACAGAGGATAACCGCGTTCGGCGCGGCATGCGCTCCGCGAAAGGAAAGAATCCAGTATGTCATAACGGGTTTCCAGAACAGCCAACTCCTTCCGTGTTAGAATGTGCATTCGGGCGTATGCTCATACCGTCAGGGCTTGAGCACATAAAAGAAAATGGAAAGAAAATGCAAAATACTGCCGCCCAATACAAAGATATGGAAAAGGGAGTGGATATATTTATGCTTTTTCCCGACGGCATACAAAACCGCGCCCACCGTGTACAGAACGCCGCCGCCCAGCAGGAGGAACAGCCCCGCCGCCTTATCGGGCCACATGATCTCAATCATGTAGCGGGAGGCAATGACGATGACCCATCCCAAGCCCACATAGCAAAGGGTGGAAACGATGCGGAATTTCCGAAAATCCACGGCGGTGAGTGTGATGCCGAGCACCGTGACCCCCCACACCACGCCGAACAGCGACCAGCCCCAGCCGGGATGCCCGCCGCCGCACAGGGTGACTAAGGTATACGGGGTATACGTACCTGCGATGAGCAGATAAATGGTGCAGTGATCCATCACGCGGAACACGCGCTTTGCCTGATTGCGCGCCAATGCATGGTACATGGACGACATCAGGTACAGAATGATGAGGGTGGAGCCGTAGACCGCGCTTGCCACCACCGCCATGGCGCCCATACCGCGCACCACGGAAAACACGACGCACAGCACCAGTGCGGCAACGCCCAATCCCGCGCCGATCCCGTGAGAGATGGAATTCATCAGTTCTTCTCCCAGGGTATAGTCGGGCAATGTGATCTTATGCTTCTTTTCTTCCATGTTCGGAACCTCGTGCCGCGATTGCGGCGGACATACGGTGGAAAATGCGAATAATGCGGAGCGGCAGCGGTCGTTTTTTGACCTCCGTCCGCAAACAGAATACGAACGCCGCGCTCAATCCTCGGACAGCCGCTCACACTCCCGCCTCAGCTCCCGCGCGCTTTGCAGAAGCCCGTCGGTAATGGCAGAGCCGCCCATGATCCGTGCGATCTCGTGAATGCGTTCGTCCTCGGAAAGCAGTGTGACCGTACTCTCGGTGCGGCCGCCCTTTTCCTGCTTTTGAATTTTATACTGATGATGCGCCGCAGCGGCGATCTGCGCGGCATGGGTCACGCAAATGACCTGTGCCGACTGCGCCACCTGACGCAGTTTGACGCCGATGCGCTGTGAAGTCCTGCCCGAAACACCCGTGTCCACCTCGTCGAAAATGAGGGTATCGGTGGATTCCCTGCCCTGAAGCACGCATTTGAGGGCAAGCATGATGCGGGAAAGCTCGCCGCCCGACGCTACACGGTCGATGGGCTTTTCCGGCTCCCCGGGATTGGCGGCAATTGCGAAGGACACCGCGTCCGCCCCGCCTGCGGCGGGGTCCGTGGGGATGACCCGCACGAAAAACGCAACCTTTTCCATATCCAAAAACGCAAGCTCCCGACGCACGCCCTCCTGCAGACGCTCCGCCGCGACCGCGCGGGTGCGGTGCAGTTCGTCGGCACAGCGGCGCAGCTCGTCGTCAGCTTTTTTGAGCGCCTTGCCTAATTCGTTCATTCTGTCCTCGGCGTTGACCATATCGGAAAGCCGCGCGGCGGCATCCCGCCGAAACGCCAACACGTCGGCGACCGTAGCGCCGTACTTCCGTTCGAGACGGCTGATCGCCTGGAGACGGCTCTCCACACGGTCAAGCGCCTTTTGCGGATCGCCCTCGGTCATGCCGCAGGCGTCGCTCACCCGCTGGGCGATATCCTCCAACTCGGAGCGAAAATATTCCAGCTTTTCCAGATACTGCTCGGCATCGGGCAAAAATTCCCGTATCTGCTCGATGGCAGGCTGCGCGCGCGCGATCATTTCGCACGCCGAGACCCCTTTTTCGTTCTGATACAGCGCCTTTTGCACGATCTTGCACTGGCGGCTGAGCCGATCCGCGTTTTTCAGACGGGCGCGCTCTGCCGTGAGCAATTCCTCTTCGCCGTCCCGCAGGCGCGCCGCGTCGATCTCCCGAATCTGATATTCGAGCATTTCGGTCAGGCGTGCCCGCTCGGCATCGTCCCGTCGGATGCCGTCCAGCTCTGCGGCGATCCGACGGCGTTCTGTCCAAGCCGCACCGTATGCGTTCAGCGCGTCGACGTTCCCCGCATAGCGATCCACCAGATCGCGATGGGAAACCGAATCGAGTAGCTTCTGATTCTCATGCTGACCGTGAATATTGATGAGCAGACACCCCGCCTCGCGCAGGACGCCCGTCGGCACCGTTCTGCCGTTGACGCGGCACTGCGACCTGCCGTCCGCGTTCAGACTGCGCTGTAAATAGATACAGCCGTCGTCATCCGGCTCAATCTCCATTTGCGAAAGCGCATGGAGCGTCTCGGGCGTAAAATCGGAAAACACCGCGCACACCAGCGCCTTTTCCTCGCCTGCGCGAAGCATGTCGCGGTCGAATTTCCTGCCGCACAGCAGAGACAGCGCGCCGATGATGACCGATTTTCCCGCGCCCGTTTCGCCCGTCAGCACGCTGAAGCCTGAGGAAAGATCCATATCCACCCGATGCGCCACCGCGATATTCTCAATATGCAAATTGCAAAGCAACGGTTTTCACTCCTCCCCGGGGACTTCGCTCACGGAAGCAATTCCATGGTCTGGCGAAACTGCATGGTAAATTCCTGCGCCTTTTGCTCGGTGCGCAGAACCGCGATGATGGTGTCGTCTCCCGCGATGGAGCCGATGATATCGCTCCAATTCATGCCGTCGATCGCCGCGGCGGCGGCATTCGCCATGCCCGAATAGGTATGGAGAACCACCAGATTGCCCGCATAGTCCACGCGGCGGATGCTTTCGCGGATGATGTTGCGGTACTTGTTGGAAATGCGCACGCTGTCATGCTCGTTTGCCGCGGGCAGTGCATAACGGTAGGTATTGTCTTTGGTAGCGACCTTGACCAGCCCCATTTCCTTGATATCACGGGACACGGTCGCCTGCGTGACCGAATAGCCGGCTTCCCGCAAATGACGGATGAGATCCTCCTGCGTTTCGATCTTTTCATTGGAAATGATCTCGATGATCTGATTATGTCTCTTGGTTTTCATGCCCATTCCCTTCCCGAACGGCGCGGATACTCCCGTACCGCCGTCCGTACCGCAAAAACGCGGATGCATTTATACGTTCTTCTGATATAATACGTCGTAGAAGCTGTTTTTCTTCAGCTTGATCAGCTTTGTCGCCTGCGCGGAGCGGGTGATGCGGATCACGTCGTCCCGTTCCAAGCGATAATTGCGGAAGCCGTCCACCGTGAGATACAGCTCGCCCACCGAACGGATGCTCCCGCGGATCTCAAGCACCGAATCGCCCGAAAAAATCATGGGGCGCGCCCGCAAAGACTGCGGACACACGGGCGTGATGCAGATGCACTGAATCGCAGGGTCGATAACGGGTCCCCCTGCAGAAAGCGAATAGGCGGAAGAGCCTGTGGGCGTTGCCGCGATGATGCCGTCCGCACGGTAATTGCCCGCCTCGTTGCCGTTGCACAAAAGAGAAATGTCCACCATGCGGGAAACCGCACCGTTGGAAATGACGGCATCGTTCAGAGCAAAAATGGGCGCATATCGGGATTTGCCGCGCCGAACGGTCTCCACCGAGAGCATCATGCGCTCCTCGATGTCATATTCGCCCTTGAAATAGCGGTCGATGAGCGAAATTTCATTGCATTCGATCTCCGCCATGTACCCCAGTCTTCCGAGATTGACACCGAGAAGCGGAATGTTCAGCGGTGCGGCAGTGCGCGCCGCCCGCAAAATGGAGCCGTCCCCGCCGATCACCACCACAAGATCGGTGGTCGGCGTGGGTGAAAACTGCACCTTTGCACCGAGCGATTCACACCGTGCGGCAATGGCGCGCGCCACCCGCAGATCCTTATCCTTCGCCCGATTCGGCAGTACCGTGATCGTTTTCATCGCTTTCCCCCTGTCAGCCGCGGGACAAGCCTGCGGCACATGTTCTATCGGCAATTCGTATGGTTTCCGTGCAGGAAATTTTCAAAAAATACGCTCCCTGCCCGCCTTCACGGCACGAAGCAGGGCATTGACCTCAGGCAGAGGCAGAGACGCTTCCCTGCCGAAATATGCCAGATACTCCCTGTTTCCGTCCCCGCCTTCAATGGGAGAACGGATCACCCCGCGACAATACAGTCCCGCGCCCGTCGCAAGTGTGATGAGACGATGCAGAACGTCGGCATGCACCGCGTCGTCACGCACCAGTCCGCCCTTGCCGACATGCGCACGTCCCGCCTCAAACTGCGGCTTCACTAAGGAAAGGAACGCGCCGTCCTCTTTGAGGATTCGGCTGACAGCGGGATACAAAAGGGACTGTGAAATAAACGAGACATCCATCACACACAAATCGCACGCTTCCCCCAGCATCTGCGGGGTCAGTTCCCGTGCATTGGTCTGCTCCATGGACACCACACGGCTGTCCGCGCGAAGGGAGGGGTGAAGCTGATCCCTGCCGGTATCCACGGCATAGACGCGCCGCGCGCCGTTTTTCAGGAGACAATCGGTGAAGCCGCCCGTCGATGCGCCGATATCGCATGCGACTGCGTTCCCGCAGTCCACGGAAAACGCTCCAAGCGCCGCCTCCAATTTGTTTCCGCCCCGTCCGACATAGTGCGTCCCCTTCGGGATCACCGTGATCTCGGGACAGTCCACCTCCTGCGCGGGCTTGGTGCAGGGCTTTCCCGCAAGATAGATCTCGCCCGCCGAAATCATCGCTTTTGCCTTGGAGCGGGTCTCGGCGATGCCCGCCTCGGTCAGATACAAATCCAATCTCATCGGATGTAATAGATCACGAGCGCGATGAGGATGCCCAGTGCGCCGCCCGCGAACACCTGAAGCGGAGAGTGCCCCACAAGGGTCTTAAGATGCACGGAAATGTCCCGTGTTCTTCCCGCATCGAGATCTGCCAAAAGACGGTTGAGCACCTCTGCCTGCCTGCCGGTCTCCCGACGGACGCCCGTCGCATCGTACATAACGATAAAGGCAAACAGCACCGTGACGCCGAACACGGGCGAATCGAATCCTGCCGTGATGCCCGTTGCGGTGGCAAGCGACGTGACCGCCGCCGAATGGGAGCTGGGCATCCCGCCCGACGCAAACAGCGACACAAAGGAAATGCGGCGGCTCTGTATGATGTTCACCACCGATTTCAGAATCTGTGCGATCAGCCAGGAAAACAGCGCGCACAAAAGACAGTAATTCTGTAAAATACCGCTGAATTCTTTCATCATAGTCACAGCACCTTATATCTGCCGATCCGTCAGATATTCCGCAAGCTCGACTAAAGTTTTGCTGTGCGCCGTATCGCGGACGGCGTCCACCGCCTCCTGCGTCCATTTGCGCGCCTGTCGGTGCGCCTCTTCCTCTGTGAGAAAGGTCAGGAAGGTGGTCTTTTCGTCCTCCTCGCCCTCGTCCAGAAGATCGTCCACCAACTGGAAGGTCAAGCCCACACGGTCGGCATAGCGTTCTGCCGCCGCCGTATCGGTCTGTCCTGCCGCCACACAGCCGAGCAGGCAGGCACAGCGGATGAGCCTTCCCGTTTTCAGGCGGTTCATGCGTAGAAGAGTCTCATAGTCCATCGGCTCTTTTTCCCCGTGCAGATCGAGGATCTGACCGCCCACCATACCGGACGGTCCCGCCGCACGTGCCAAAAGGGTCACAGCCGCGCGGATCTGCGCATCGGACAGCGCCTCCGATGCGGCAATGACCTCAAACGCGTAGGTCAACAGTGCGTCGCCCGCAAGCAGTGCATCGCTCTCGCCGAACTGCACATGGCAGGAGGGCTTGCCGCGCCGCTCGATATCATTATCCATGCACGGCAGATCGTCGTGGATCAGGGAGTAGCAGTGCACCATTTCCAGTGCACACGCCAGCGGCAGTGCCGCCGCATCGTTCCCGCCGTACATTCTGCAAAATTCCAGAACAAGAAAGGGACGAATCCGCTTTCCGCCGCCCAACACGGCATACCGCATCGCGTCGTAGATCACGCCGATCTGCGGATCGGTCTGCGAAAGATACGTCCGCAGTGCCGCTTCTGTCTGATCCGAATTATTCCGGATCGCCTGTGAAATCCTGTTCGTCATAGGTACCGTCCTCATTTTTTATCAAGACACGAATGCGCCTCTCGGCATCGTCCAGACGCTCCTTGCACCGCTTTACCAGCTCCACGCCCTCGGAAAACTGCGCCAGAGACTCGTCCAAGGGAGCGGAACCGCTCTCCAGTGCCGAAACGATGGCTTCCAGACGTGCCAGCGCCTGTTCAAAATTCAATTCTTCGTTCATACCCGCAATTCGCCGCCGCGCTCTCCCGTGTCGGGAGGGCGGAGTGTGACGTCCTTTCCATAGGTTATTTGATTCCGCCGCGTCACGTTGCATCGCACCGCGCGGACTGTGTCGCCGCGTCAGCCGTTTCGGTTTTCAAAACGCGCGCCGTCACGGTGCCGTCCGACAGACGCAGACAAATTGTCTCATCGGCACGGAGCTGTTTCACCGAGCGAACCACGATGCCTTCGTCGGTATACACCGCCGCATATCCGCGTGTGATCACCGACATCGGATCGAGTGCCTGCAATTTCGCCGTGCTCTCCGCAAAGCGCCTCCGCCAACGAGACAATGCCAGCTCAGCCGCACGCGCCAACGCCCGCTCCTCGCGCAAAAGAAGCGTCCGCTTCTCCTCCACCGCCGTCAGCGGGGACGAAAGCACCCGATGCGCGGCAAGCGCCTCCAGACGTTTTCGGTACGCCTCCAGACGCGTCCGCAGTGCGCTTCCCGCCGCCGAGGCATCCCTTGCCAGCCGACGGCGCAGTTCCTCCCGATCGGGGAGGGCGATCTCCGCCGCGGCGGACGGTGTGGGCGCGCGCCGATCCGCTACAAAATCGCACAGGGTGAAATCGGTCTCGTGACCCACGGCGGAAATGACGGGAATCTCGGACCGCGCGATCTCGCGCACCAGTTCCTCGTTGTTGAACGCCCACAGATCCTCGAGCGAGCCGCCGCCGCGCCCGATGATCAGCACATCGGCACGCTTTGTGCGGTTGAAATACCGAATTGCCTCGATAAGCTGAGGCGGCGCGCCGTCCCCCTGCACCAAAACCGGATACAGAATGATCTCGGCGGCGGGAAAACGCCGTCCGGAAACCGAGATCAGGTCGCGTACCGCCGCACCCGTGGGCGACGTGATGATGCCGACGCGTGCGGGAATGGGCGGAAGCGGCTTCTTGCGCGCCTCGGCGAACAGTCCCTCCGCCGCCAGCCTTTGCTTGAGCTGTTCATATGCCACCGCCAGAGCGCCGACGCCGTCCGGCACCATGGCATCGCAGTAAAGCTGATACTGGCCGTCCCGCACAAACGCCGATATCCTGCCGGTCGCCAGCACGCGCATACCGTCCTGCGGGATAAACGGTAGCTTTTGTGCCGAGGAACGGAACATGACGCTTCTGAGCTGACTGTCGCTGTCCTTTAAGGTAAAGTAGTAATGCCCGGACTGATAGTGATTCTTGAAATTGGAAATTTCGCCCCGCACGGTTACGGTTTTCAGGACCGAGGCGCTGTCCAGAAGATATTTGACATATTCATTGACCTGCGCGACCGTCAGGATTCTTGCGGTGTCAGTCATGGGACACCCCCTCCGAAAGATACCGCCTGCGGCACAGAAGTGCCGTACCCGCCGCATTGTCGGACGAATACTTCGGCTCCGCGAAATACGCGCCGTATTTTTCCTGCATATAATTGCGGATGGTGCAATTCGACATAACGCCGCCCGCAAACACCACGGACTGTTTTCCGAGCTGTTCCAGCGCCGCCGAGGTCATGCGATCCAAGGTGTTCAGAATGAGGGCAACCGTGTATGCCGCGACCGCGCACGGCTCTTCCCCGCGCCGTATCATATCGGCGGCACGGTTTTCCCCGCCCGACAGGTTGCATTCCAGACCGCGGACGCAGGGGCGCACCGCAGGCAGATGGGTGTCGCCCATCAAAAGCTCAAGTGCCGGACCTGCGGGAAAGGAAAGCCCCAGCATGACCCCCACACGGTCGATGAGCTGACCCGCATTGAGATCCTGCGTTCCGCCCACCCGCGTGATCTGTCCGTCGGGCAAGACCGAAAGCAGATCGGTCGTCCCGCCCGAAACGTGAAACGCAAGAAAGCGCGTCCCGTGCAGTTCCTCGTGTCCGCAGGAGTAAAGTGCCGCCGCGATGTGCCCCGCCTGATGGGAAAAGGGGTAGGCGGGAACACCCAGAACCGATGCGATGCTTCGCGCCGCACTCTCCCCCGCCAAAAAACACGGCATATAGGAATCTGCGCCGTCGCGCGGACGTGCAGAATAGCCCACCGCGCAGATATCGCGTCTGCCGAGCCGTTCGATGATCTCGGGCAGGGCGCGGGTGTGAAAGAAAAGCGCGTCGCTCTGCCGCAGTCCGCGTTCTCCCTGCGCCACGGGCAGGAGCTGTTTCTCGCTCTGCACCACGCCCGAAAGATCGGCAATCGCCGCCGACGTGGTATAGTTGCTGGGATCGATTCCCAGAAACTCACTCATTGCCCAACCGGCTCCTTCGGCTTTTTCAGCCCCTCCTGCTCCGCCACGGCGTTGAGCACGCCGTTGATGAAGCGGGGCGCCTTGTCGTGGTCGTAGCGCTTGGCTAACTCCACCGCCTCGTTGATGGAGACCGAGAACGGAACGTCCGGACGGTACAGCATTTCATACACGCAAAGACGCATGATGGAAAGGCTGACGCGCGACAGCCGATTCTCCTTCCAGCCGTTGGTATTGAGGAAAATTCTGCGGTCAATGTCCGCAATATGTCCGCCGATGTCCGAAAACACCGTTTCCACGTATGCATCCGGCTCGATCTCGCGGCACTGTGCCGCAAGACGGTAAATGGCATCGGTATCGGGCAGTGCCGCTTCCCCGTTTTTTGCAAAATCCGCTTCGTATATCAAACCCAGTAATACTTCTCTGGCTTCCCGTCTGTTCATAAAAAACTCCAATCCGCCCATGATAATCCATATCTTTAATAATTTATTATACCCCTCCGACGCCGAAAAGTCAACTACTTTATATACATTTTCACGATATTATATGCATTTTCGGCGCTTTTGTGCCGAACGGCAAAATTTATCGAAAACCGTTGCAATCGCGTCGGGAAAATGCTATAATACACAAAAGCCCTCTGCGTATGCCGTATGCATGTACGGAGAGCATGAGAAATCCGACAAACGGAACGGAGCGACGTATGAAAATCCTGAAATTTATACTTTACCGCATTCTTTACCCCACATGCCTGATCTTTACCTGCATTCTCTTCCTGTTTGCGGGCATCGCCGCGTCCGGCTCGGGACGGCTTGCCCCCACCCTTTCCTCCATGGGACTGTTTTTAGCGTTCGCCTTTTTCGTGTCCCTGTGCAATCTGATCCTGCGCATTCCGAAGTGGAACATCCTCATCCGACTTCTGCTCCATTATGCAAGCCTGATGATCTCGGTGTTCCTGCTCCTGTTTTTGGCGTCGAGCAATACCGAAAAGACCCGCGGCATGCTTGCCATCGGCATTCTCATCACCTTCGGCTATCTCATTTTCGGCGCGATCTATGCCGCCGTTTCCTCCCGTCGGCAAAAGAAGGCGGAGAAAAAGGAATCGCCCGAGCAATACCGTCAGCAGTTCAACAAGCTGTGAGCCGTCCCTCGGTCACAGTACAAAAAATATACGGGACAGCCTCCGATGCACACCTCGCATCGGAAGCTGTCCCGTTTTTTTTGACGATCACTGCCGCTTCATCTGCCGCAGGAACAGCGCCACGGCGATCACCATGGCGACAGCCGCATAGCCTGTCACCCACAAAAGGTGGGGCAAAATACCCGAAAAATCGCCGCTGAGCGCCGTCCGCTCCAGCTCCACGGCATGCACGAACGGCAAGGCATAGGCGATCCTGCGAAAAGCGCCGCCCACCAGCTCGAGGTCGAACCATGTGCCCGACATCCACGCCGACAGATTTGTGAAAAGCGCACCGCAGATACTGCCCGCCTGCTTCACGCTGAGCACACTGCCGCAAAGCAGTCCCACGGCGATGTAAAACAGGGATACAGGGAGAATGAACAGGACGGCATACAGCAAATTGACCGTGACGCGCAATCCCAAAAGGACGGACGCACCGTAGCAGATGACGCTTTGCGCCGCGGCAATGGGAAGAATGGGCAGTGCGTAGCCGATGATGTAATCCGACGCAGTGAGAGGCGTGGTATACAGCCTCGACAGAAACGCGCTTTCCCGATCCTTGGCAATGAGGGTCGCGGAAAACAGGGTGATGAAGGAAAGTCCGAACACGGCAATGCCCGGTGCCAGCCGCTGAATTTCAAACAGGCTGACCGGAATATTCGCCTGGATCGCCGACAGAAGGAGCAGGAGTATCACGGGAAACCCGATTCCGAAGCTCAGATTGAGCGGATCGCGCAGGATTTCCTTCGCCGTCCGCGAGGAAAATGTCAGTACCCTCATTTCGACGCCCCCTTTACGATGTGAATGAACGCATCCTCGAATTTATCGGTTCCGGCAGACCGCTTCAGCTCGTCCGCCGTTCCCGTGACCAAAAGCTCGCCGTCCCGCATGATGCCGATACGGTCGGAAAGCGCTTCTGCTTCCTCCATATAGTGCGTGGTCAGTATGATTGTGATTTTTCCCTTGAGCGCGCGGATCACATCCCACAGATCGCTTCTTGCCAGCACGTCCAGACCGAGGGTCGGCTCGTCCAAAAACAGGATCTGCGGCTCGCCGATGAGCGCCATGGCGATGCTGAGCCTGCGTTGCCAGCCGCCCGACAGCTTCCCCGCACGCTTTCCGGCAAGGGCATCCAAGCCGAGCCGTTCGGAAAGCTCCGCCGTTTTCCGTTTCCGTTTTTCGCGCGAAAAGCCGTGAATACCGCAGATCATCTCCAAATTTTCCCGCACGGTCAGATTTGGCGCGACGGCAGTCTCCTGCGGAGAAACGCCGATCATCGCTTTGACCTCGGCGGCGCGGTGCACCGCGCTGATGCCGTTGAGCCGGGCGTCGCCCGAGGTGGGCGC
>USTB01000002.1 GCA_900557635.1 uncultured Eubacteriales bacterium | reverse complement strand
CCTTTCCCAAAAGGTCCTTGACCGGGGTTCGGGGCAGCGCCCCGCGCCTCCCGCGCGTCCTCTCCCCGCGTGCTTACGAGAAGATCTGCGCGTACTTGATGCGCGCGGCGGTAAGATCTGACGAGGCGTCCTCCTCGTAGTGAATGAGGGTGTAGGTGGCATCGATGAGGTGGCTGAAGCGGGGATCGTCCAGCGCGCGGCAGATGAAGGACTGACGCGGAGAGTTGATGTCCTCGCCCGAAATCTCAAAGAAGCCGTTCTCGCGGCAGAGCGTCATGAGACGGTCAAGCTGTGCGGGAGTGTTGCGGGTCGGCATGTAGGTGATGGCGTCGAAGTGATATTCGCGAAGAACATCGATGAGCAGATCGAGATAATCGTCCTCAAACTTCTGCGCCTTCTTGTCGCCGGTCACGCTGTCGCCCACGTCGCCCAGGTAGGCATACGCGGCGATACCGCCGTTTTCGTGCACCATGCTGATGAAATCCTCCACCAAGGGGCACTCCTCATCTGCATCCACATAGAACTTTTCCACCATGTTGCTCTTGAGCGCGCCGAGGATGTCATATTCGTAGAACTGCGGCGTGTCGGCACCGGCGGCGATCTGATCGCGCACCTTCTGCGGGATGTCGAGCTTCATTTCGCCGCACAGGAAATCGAGAACCTGCGCGGGAGTGGGATAACGGGCAGTGATCTTGTGGGTCAGAGCAAAGAGGATGTGGCGCTCGGTGACAGAGCCGCCGGCGGCATACTGCGAAATGGGAAGCACGTCGCGTTCAAAATCGAGGTCGATGCCGAAGGGCTGCATCATGGCGGTGATATTTGCGCACATTTTGCGGTTGCGCTCGTTGCGCTTTTCGCGGTAGGGTGCGAAGAAGGCGTTCACCCGCTCGATATTCTGGTGCGGGATGCCGTGCATAGCGACATAGGCAATGGACTTCTGATCGGGATTGTTGATCCGCTTGCCCGCAAGACGGGTGTGGCTCATGTTCACGCGGCACTCGACGCCGCAGGTGACGGGCATACCGATGATCTTCCCCGCCTCAATGAATTCCCGTGCGCCGCCCGAGGAATCGTGATCCATGATACCGGCGGTCTTGAGTCCGTTTTTCCACGCCATGTAGAGCGCCTCGGTGGGCGTGTAGGGGGAAAAGGAATAAGTGGTGTGGATATGGTTGTTCACGTAGGCGGTGTCGGGCGGAGCGGGAAGCTCGCCGGCATCGGTCCTGCGCTTGATTTCTTTTAATTCGTTCAGTGTCATCATTTTTATGAATCCTTTCGGTTTCCTATGGAACGGGCGGCGCTCAGTTGAGCATTTCCTGACCGCCGGTCACGGGGACAGCCTGACCCGTTTCGTACTTCTGCTCCACAATGTAGAAGATGGCAAGCGCCACGTCGCGCGGCAGGCACCCGCGGTTCAGGAGCACCTTGCTCTCGTAGTAGCGGCGGACATCCTCCACGGTCTTGGCGCCCGGAACCTTGCCGGCGTTGAGGTACTGCACGAACAGACCGCGCTCGGGATCGGACCAGAGGGGACCGTCCAGATAGTTGCCGGGGCAGACGGCGTTGACCTTGATGTTGAAGGGCGCCAGCTCCATGGCAAAGGACTGGGTGAGACCGATGCCGCCGAACTTGGAGCCGGCATAGGCGAAGTTCTTGTTGGAGCCTGCCAGGCCGGACTTGGAGTTCACGGTGACGATATCCATGTAATAGTCCTTGCACACGCTGTGCTGGAGCTTCATGATACGGGAGGCATATTTTGCGCAGATGAAATAACCGGTGTAGTTGACCGTGGTGACAAGCTCAAATACCTGCTTGGTCATGGCATCGAGATCGCCCGCCTTGGCAATGCCCGCATTGGACACGAAAACGTCCAGACCGCCGAAGCGGAGCACCGTCTGGTCGATCATGTTCTTGACCGACGCCTCGTCGCCCACGTTTGCGGCGACCGACATACCCCGATTTCCGTAGGGAGCGGCGGCAGCGGCAGCGCCCTCGGCGTTCATATCGGCAATGCAGAGGTACGCACCCTCGGCATACATTTCGTTGGCGATGCCGAGACCGAAGCCCTGCGCGCCGCCCGTCACGATGCAGACGCGGTTCGCCAGACGCTTTTCGGAGCGCTTTTCCAGGCTGACCGAAGCGCGGTAGCTTTCCACCTCCCAGTTCACGATGAAGCGGGTCAGCTCCTCGGGCATGTAGGACACGCCGCCGAAGGACTCGGCATATGCCGTGACCGTGAGGGCATCCAGCAGAACCGAAACGGCGACATCCGCCTCCTGTACGGTCATGCCGCACACAAATGCGCCAACGCCCGACAGGATCACGATCTTCGGACGGTAGCCGTTGAGGGTGGTGAAGGACTGAAATGCGTCGATGACGGCGTCACGGTCCGCCTTGGCATCCAGAACCAGCCACTGCGCCTTGTTGTACACCACGTGATCGGGTGTGAGTGCGCCGACGGGTGCCTCGGTGACGGCTTGCAGCTCGGCATTGGTTACAAAGGTAACGGTTGCAGGCTCGCCGTTGCCGTAAAGCATACGGAGAACGGGCGCGGTCTCCACAGCGCGATCCAGATCGTACTCGACCTCGGAAAAATCAGGCTCGCGACGGATGTGCGCACGGATGGTGTCCATCACATGCTTGGCAAGCGCGTCGATCTCCTCCACGGTGTCAGCCGCGAAGAATACGCCGTGATTCTGCAAAAACAGGAGCGATACGGGCTTCTGTGTTGCGGCTTGCGCGTCCTCCATTGCCATTTTGCAGGCAAGCGCGAGGATGTAGCCGGGCTTGGTCGCGTCCACCCACACGGCATCCGGAAACAGCTCGGAGATCACCTTTTTGCCGTGTGCGGCACAGGTGATGCCGTTGACGGCGGCGGGGTGCACATGCAGAACGTAGGTCTGCGGGAACAGCTCATGCAGGAGGGTCTCCACGCTCGGTCTGCCCGTTTCGCCCTTGGCGCGGGCAAACATGAGGTCGTGCAGGACCTGCTTTTCGCGCTCGGCTTCCTCGGAGGAGTAGCCGGAATTCCACATGGCGTCAAGACACGGACGCTCCATCTTTACAAAGCCGTCCGCAGTGATGTCGGCAAGAGAGGTGCCGGAGCCTTTGACATACAGAAAATCTCCGTCCTTGCAGGAGGTGTTGCCGCCGCCCGCAAGCACATATGCGGGGTCTGCACCGTAACGGTTGGACATGGCAACGAGGTTTCCGATCATATCGTTTGTCATCATGGTCTCACTTTCCTTTTATTATGGTACTTTTGATATTCGGCTGTTTTGCGGACAGCCTCCCATGGAAAAAGGGAGGCTGTTTGATGTTAATGAAACGGTCAGATCTCGGCGGCGTTCTCCAGAACGTAGCGCTCTGCCTCGGCGCACCACAGACCGTTATTGCGGGACACGATCTCGGCAAGTGCGGCGTAGAACGGCTCGGTCTTACCGCGCTCGGCAAAGTCGGCGATAGCGACCAGAGGCATGTTCTTGTTGGTATAGATCAGCTTCTTGCCGCCGGGAATGGACGGCAGGTCGATGATGGTCTGCGGCACGGCGTTCAGACCACCAACATGGGTGATCATGGCGGCAGGGTTGATCTTGCCCGTCTGCATCATGGCAAGGGACTCCAGCATGTCGCTCGTGTTGCCGCCCGATGTGCCCACGATGTGCGTGGACGCATAGTGCACATTGTAGAAATTGAATTCGGCAGAGAATGCGGGATTGGTGGGACCGGCAAAGAAGTTCAGACAGCCGTCGCGCGCCAGCAGATGATCCGCCATTTCCACCACGGGACGCACGGGAGCATACACAAAGATATCGTTGAATCCGCGTCCGTCGGTCAGACTGCGCAGATATGCCTCGGGATCGTCATATTTCGAGGTGTTGACATACAGAAGGCGCACGCCCTGCTCTGCCGCCTTTTCCACGGTCAGGATCTGTGCCGCACGGGTCAGACGGGCGTCGTCCAGATCGGTGACGACCACCAGAGACGGCTTGCGGTCGCAGTGCACGGCATAGTCGATGGCACCCAGACCCATAGGACCTGCACCCGCCAGAATCGCCATGCATCCGCCCTCGGTGATGCCCATGGAATGCTCATAGGAGCCGGGCGTGGTGTGGTAGTTTGCATGATAGCCGCCCACGATGCAGGAGACCGGCTCTGCCAGAGAGCCGTAGAAATATGCTTCGCCGCTGTAGGGCAGGAGGCAGTTCATCTCCATGACCTCATTGGGGATGACCACGTAGGTGGCGTTGCCGCCGATGTAGTGGTACGAATAGCCCGGGGCATCCAGGGAACCCTTATAGTTCAGAGCAGGCTGAATGGCGAATTTCTCGCCCGCCTTGTAGCGATCCGCCCACTTCTTGCCCACCTTGACCAATTCGCCGCAGAATTCATGACCGATGATCACGGGGTTCTGTGCAATATCGGCGGGAACGCGCTTATGCTCCGCGCCCTGCATTGCCGCCTTGTGGGAGGACATGCAGATGCTGTTGGACACGATGTGCGCCAGAATTTCGTCGTCGCGGATATCGGGCAGCTCGAATTCCTCCAGACGCAGATCGTTTTTACCGTAAAGACGTACTGCTTTTGTTTTCATGGGAGACTCCTTCTTTTCTTCTTATTTTTGCATGTTTTGTATCTTGTCGGGATTTCTTTTGGGGGCTTGCCCGTTTTGCGCACCGACCAAAAGGTGCGATCCTGCGGGAAAAGTGCGGAAAACGCTTGCAATCCCACTGTGTTTATGGTATCATTGTACCAGTATTTTCATGACTTGTCAACAGGGTGCAAGAATATCACATTTTTCACGTTTTGTGCCCAAAATACGCAAAAACGCGCAAAAACGCGCAACAGGAGTGTTTGGTGCCTATGTCATTGCCCATGCCTATGCTGTCGGACGAAAGAAGAAGCGAGATCCGACGGATTTTGCGTGCCGAACGTTCGGTGTCGGTGGAGGAGCTGGCGAAGCGGTTCTGCGTCAGCCCGTCCACGGTGCGCCGCGACCTCGACCGCATTGCGGACGACGGCATGATCCGCCGCACCTACGGCGGTGCGTTTCTCATGGAAAACCTGTCCAGCGAGCTTCCCATCTCCCTGCGGGAGCACGAAAATACCGATGCCAAGCACGCCATAGCGCGCGCCGCCGTCAAGCTGATCCGCGACGGGGACACGGTCATTCTGGATACATCCAGCACCGTGACCGCCATGGTGCCTCTCCTGCACGAGCTGGACGGGCTGACCGTGATCACAAACGGCATCAAGACGGCTTATCTGCTCAACTCGGACAGCAAGATCACCACGGTCTGCACGGGCGGCAGACTGCGGGAGCACAATATGTCCCTTGTGGGCATGCAGACCGTGCGCCGTCTGGGCGAAATGAACGCGGACATCGCCTTCCTTTCCTGCCGCGGACTGCACCTCACGCGCGGCGTGACCGAGGCGTCCGAGGAGGAGGCGGAGGTCAAGCGCGCCATGCTTTCCGCCGCGTCCCGCGCAGTGCTCCTGTGCGATTCCTCAAAGATCGGGCAGGTGCTCATGAATCAGGTCGCGCCCATCGAGCGGTTTTACGCCGTGGTCTGCGACAGCGAACTGCCGCCCGAATACGAAAAGGGTTTGGCGCGCGCCGGTGTGCAGACTGTCGTCATTCCCAAAAACGAAATGAATCAACAAAAGGACGAAACGAACCATGATGGAAGAAAATAAGCTCCCCGCACGCGCCGACGAAGCGCAGAGCGAGATCGCCGCACTGCGGAAGGAGCTGGAATATCACGCGCGCAAGTATTATGTGGAGGACGCGCCCGAAATCTCGGACTACGAATATGACCGGATGTTCCGCCGTCTCACCCAACTGGAGGAACGCTTCCCGCAGCTCCGCACCCCCGATTCCCCCACCGTGCGCGTGGGCGGGGAGGCGCTTTCCAAATTCCGCAAGGTGACCCACGCCGTGCGCATGGGGTCGCTGACCGACGTGTTCTCCTATGACGAGGTCGCGCAGTTCTGCGCCGCCACGGCGGGGCACGGCGGGTACAGCGTGGAATGCAAGATCGACGGACTTTCGGTCTCCTTGGTATATGAGGGCGGCGCGTTCGTGCTCGGCTCCACGCGCGGGGACGGTCTGGTGGGCGAGGACGTGACCGAGAATCTGCGGACGGTCGCCGACATCCCGCAGACCATCCCGTACACCGGACACCTTGAGGTGCGCGGCGAGGTCTATATGCCGCACGACCGCTTCGAGGCGCTCAACGCACAGCGGCAGGAGGCGGGCGAGGCGCTCTTCGCCAACCCGCGCAACGCGGCGGCAGGGTCGCTGCGTCAGCTCAATCCCGCGATCACCGCACAGCGCGGACTGTCCATCTTCGTGTTCAATCTGCAGGGCTGTGACCGCGCCTTTTCGGGACATCTCGAATCCCTTGCCTTTCTGCGTGAGCAGGGCTTTTGCGTGATCCCCGATCTGCGGCTGTGCCAAACGGTGCAGGAGGTCACGGAGCAGATCACGCACATCGGCGAACGCCGCGAGACCCTGCCCTTTGACATCGACGGCGCGGTCATCAAGATCGACAGCCTTGCGGCGCGCGAGGAGATCGGAGAAAATGCAAGCACCCCGAAATGGGCGACCGCCTATAAGTTCCCGCCCGAGCAGAAGCCGTCCGTCCTGCGCGGCATTACGGTGCAGGTGGGCAGGACGGGGGTGCTGACCCCCGCCGCCGAATTAGAGCCGGTTCGTCTGGCGGGCACAACGGTCAGCCGCGCCACCCTGCACAACATCGATTTCATCCGCTCGCGGGATATCCGCATCGGCGACACCGTGATCGTGCAGAAGGCGGGCGATATCATTCCCGAGATCGTGGGCGTTGACCTCAAACGCAGACCGTGCGATGCCGTCCCCTACGAAATGCCCCGCGTCTGCCCGTCCTGCGGCGAGCCTGTGGTGCGGGACGAGGAAGCCGCCGTGCGCTGTACCAACGGCGCATGTCCCGCGCAGAGACTGCGCAGTCTCACCCATTATGCTTCCCGAGGCGCTATGAATATCGACGGACTGGGACCCGCCCTCATTGCCCTTTTGTGCGATGCGGGACTGGTGCAGACCGCCGCAGATCTGTACGATCTGCGTCCCGAGCAGATCGCGCCCTTGGATCGCATGGGCGAAAAATCGGCGGCAAACCTCATTGCCGCCATTGACCGTTCCCGCCATGCGGGTCTGGCGCACCTCATTTATGCGCTCGGCATCCGTCAGGTGGGCGAAAAGGCGGCGGCGACCCTGGCTTCCCGCTTCGGCGATCTGGATAAGCTGATGCATGCCACCGCCGAGGAATTGACCGCAATCCCCGATGTGGGCGAGATCACAGCCGCATGCATCACCGAATTCTTTGCGCACCCGCAGACCGAGGTTCTGTGTCGGCGTCTGCGCGAGGCGGGCGTGGAGACCGTCGCCGTGCAGGCAGAGCCGATGGGCGACGCGCTGTCCGGACAGACCTTTGTGCTCACGGGCACGCTGCCCAGCATGACGCGGGAGCAGGCGGCGGCGCTGATCGAGGCAAACGGAGGCAAGGTATCTTCCTCTGTCTCCAAAAAAACAAATTACGTGGTCGCCGGCGATGCCGCCGGCTCCAAGCTGACACGCGCACAGGAGCTGGGCGTGCCGATCATTGACGAAAACAGGTTGCAGGAGATGTGTCATTATGCTGATTGATAATGTAAAGGTTTATTGCAAGGCGGGCGACGGCGGCAACGGCTGTGTGTCCTTCCGCCGCGAAAAATATGTGTCCCACGGCGGACCGGACGGCGGCGACGGCGGTCGCGGCGGCAACATCGTCCTTACCATCGACGAGGGCACGAATACTCTGCTGGATTACAAGAACCGCCGCAAATTCGTGGCGAAAAACGGCGGCGACGGGATGAAGGCAAAATTCCACGGCAAAACCGCCGAGGATACCGTTCTGCCCGTGCCGCCCGGAACCGTGGTGCGCGACGCCGCCACCGGTCAGGTCATTGTGGATATGTCCGACCGCGAGCCGTTCATTCTCTGCCACGGCGGCAAGGGCGGTTGGGGCAACCGCCATTTCGCCACGCCTACCCGTCAGATCCCGCGCTTTGCCAAAAACGGGATCCGCGGAGAGGAGCGCGAGGTCATTTTCGAACTGAAAATGCTGGCGGACGTGGGACTCATCGGCTTGCCGAATGTCGGGAAATCCACCCTGCTTTCGGTCATCAGCGCCGCGCGTCCCAAGATCGCCGACTATCATTTCACTACACTGTCCCCCAATCTCGGCGTGGTCAGCACGGGCGAGGGGACGGGCTTTGTGGCGGCGGATATCCCCGGCTTGATCGAGGGCGCGTCCGAGGGCGCGGGTCTGGGTCACGACTTCCTTCGCCATATCGACCGATGCCGCCTTCTGGTACATGTCGTGGATGCCTCGGGTACAACGGGGAACGATCCCGTGGAGGATATCCGTACCATAAACCGCGAGCTGGCGCGCTACAGTGAGTCTTTAGCACAGCGCCCGCAGATCATTGCCGCCAATAAGCTGGACGCGCAGACCGACCCCTCCCTGACCCAACGCCTTGCCGATTTTGCACACGAAAACGGGTGGGAAATGATCGGCATTTCCGCCGCGGCACGGCAGAACGTGGATCAGCTGGTGCGCATGTGCGCCGACCGCCTGCGCGATCTGCCGCCCATGACACTCTACGAAGCCGACTATGTGCCGCCCGTTGACCCCGTTCCCGACGATGAACACGCGCTCGATATCCACCGCGAGGGCGATGTCTGGGTCGTGGAGGGCGAATGGCTCTATAACCTGATGGGCTGTATCAATTTCGACGACCGCGATTCTCTGCGCTATTTTCAGCGCGTCCTCCGTTCCTCCGGTGCAATCGAGCGGATGCAAAAAGCCGGTATCGCGGATGGCGATACCGTCTCGATGTACGATCTGGAATTCGATTTCGTGCTCTGAGCAACGGCGATCTTTCTTGCGATGACGTACGCGGATAGGTCGGTTATATGTACGATGCACTCGTTTTACGGCGGGCGACCACTGGTCGCCCCTACAACGGAATAGGCGAACAGGTCGCATAAAGCAGGCACATTTTTGAATAATTTCCACGTTGTCTCTGTGCACCGACCTCACCAATTTTTTGTAGGGGCGACCAGTGGTCGCCCGCCGAAAAACGAATGTTTTTTGCTATGCTATCGACCTATCTACATGCGTCACCGCCACATGTTTCCTGTACGCTCACGACGAGCCGCAGAGCATGGATTTTCCCGCATTTGCGGACGCACCGATCATTCACCCGAACAAAAAAACCACCCGTATGGGTGGCTTTTTTGTCCGTCTCAGGGGTACTGCCGCACGGTTTTCCTGCGGCAGTACCGTTTTGACGGGGTCGATCATTTGCCTGATTTATTTGTGCCGATCTCGTTCTCCGGTGCGTCCCCGTCGACGGTATTATCCTCAAGCGTCCATGTCGGTGTGGAGAGATAACCGATCAGGGAGCCGTTATCGCCGTAAGAGGATTCCACGATGCTTCCGTGTACCGTACAGCCGCTGACGGTCACCTGACCGTTGGAAGAGGAGCTGAAGTACATGGGATCCTTGCCTGCAACGCCGATGATGCCGCCGAGGCATGCATTGGAGTTGCCGCTCACATAGGCGTTCACGGTACAGCCGATGATCTGACCTGCCGGTGTGTGACCCGCGATACCGCCGATGTAGGCGTTGCTGTCGCCGTAAATGACGCCCTTCACGGAGCAATTCCTGACCGTACCCGAGAGCACCGTGCCGACGATGCCGCCGAGGATGCTCTTTTGACCGCCGCGCACGATCGCATCGACGTGGCAGTTTTCGATGGTACCGTCGATCAGCGTACCGGCAATAGCACCGGCAGAGTCGTAGTCATCACCGTATCTCACATTGTAGCCGTTGACATAGAAGAACGATTCCTCGATGTTCAGGTTCTTTACGGTGCCGGAGACCGTTTCGAACAGACCTGCACTGCCGCTCTCATCGTACGTGGTGCAGTACAGACCCTTGATGGTATGACCTGCGCCGTCGAAGGTGGCGCGGAAGGAGTATTTATCTCCGATGGCGTTCCAACGGTATCCGGTCATATCAAGGTCGTTGCCGAGCGTGTAGGTGATCTCAGGCTCGTTGTAGCCCTTCGTGCCCCGCCAGATCACGGTCTGGAGATAAGCAAGCTGACCGGGCGTGGTGATGGTGAACGCGTTGTTCTCCACCGTGAATTCTTCTTCCACGTACGATGTGGGCGCGCTGATATCAATGGCGTAGGAAAGGGAGAGCGTGATTGCGCTGAGCTCAAAGCCGTCCGCACTCTTGATAATGTAGTTCGGGTTTGTGACCGAAATTCCCAGCTTGTAGTAGCTGGATTTCCACTCCGAGTAATTCATGGGCTGAACGTACATGCTTTCGCCGATGCGTGCGGAGGGGAAGGTGCGGACATTTTCGGAGCTGTAGGTGATCACGGTGTGCTCACGGTCGGGCATGAGCTTTGCCCAAGCCTCTTCGTTGATGCTCAGTCTGACGTGGCACAGCTCGGGGTTTTCGTAGGTGAAATCTGCCTTTTTCAGCTCATCCGTATAGGTGAAGACCGCCTTTTCGATCTTTACCACAGCCGTTCTGGAGGTCTCAAATGCGGCGTAGTAATCGTCTGCGGGACGGCTGATCACCACATCGTAGGTACCTGCATTGATGGGTTTGCCCGAAATGTAGGTGTCGTCGCCCTGCATCAGATAGCGGATCGTGAAATCGGAAAGGGTGAGCGGACGCTCGGCAATACCCGTGGGGATATTGCCGTAGACGGGGGATTTTTCCGTGCCGTCGTAGGTTGCCGTAATGGGATTGACCGTGAACATGCCCTCGCCGTCGATGGTGACAAGCAGTCTCCAGTGAGCGTACAGGGTGTGGGCGGTGAGCGCGGTCATGGGAGTGCTCTCGTTGACCTGTGTGCCGCCGTCCTTTTCGGTGAACCAGCCCACAAAGCCGTAGCCGATGCGGGAGGGCTTGGGAAGCTCGCCGTAGACAGTGCCGTAGACAATGTCGCGCGTTCCGCTCTCGGGCGCGGTCCATTCCTTGCCGTTGTTGACGTCCAGCGTAACGGTGACGGTGATCGCCTCCCATTTTGCATACAGGGTGACATTTTCCTTGGGCATCAGCCGTGCGGTGAAGGGGGTACGCAGTGCCGGGTCGGTAAACCAGCCCGCAAAGGTGTAGCCTGCGCGGGTGGGTGTGGGAAGCGCGCCGACAAGACTGCCGCCCACGCGTTCGATATCGGCAACCGTACTGCCGCCGTTTTCCACAAAGGACAGAGTGAAGCTCTCACCTTGGATCTCACAGCATTCCACGCGGTAGGTCACGCTTGCGGTGAGGATGCCCTGCTCGGGGCTGATGCTCTTCACAGCCATGCCGTTCTCTGCCGCCACACTGCCGAAATCGAAGGCGGAGACACTGCCGCGACGGAGCCTTTCGGTGTGATCGGGAACGCTGATGCCGGTGAAGTGATAGGTGACAAGGACGGAATCGTCCGCGTAATTTGCGACAGCCGAAACCAGACCGTTGGCAATGGCTTGCGCCGTTTTGCCCGTGACGGGCTGTGTCAGATCGACGGTTTCGTAAATGGGATTGCCGAAGCGGTCGGTTCCCACCTGCACCGTCGCGTCGGTGGTCACGTTCACGAATTTGGTGAAGCGTGCGCGGGCGGCGTCCGCATTGGGAAGATCGTATCCCGTTCCCGTCAGGGAGCTGAAATCGAACGCCTCGCCGTAGTGCGCGGTAAAGACACGCGAGGTCACACTGCCGTCGGCGTTCTGCACACCGCCGACCGTGACCGTGTAAGACTTATAGTCTGCCGTGCAGAAATAGTCGGTGTCCTCTGCTAAGCTGACCGTTTTGCCCGCCTGCGGGAAATCGATTCCCGCGAATTTCGCATCGGAATAGCCGATGAGCGCCTTCAGCTCATCCAAGGTGGGAAGGGTGAATTCCTCGCCCTTGTGCGCCTGACGGCTCCAGACGGTCTCATATCCGTCGGTTTCGTTGCCGAGGCGGATGCTTGCGGTGTATTCGGTCTGCTCCTCCTCGGTCAGGTTGGTCCAGTAGAGAGGGATGGTGACCTGCATATCGTAATCGTTGAATGCCAGCTTGCTTCCCTTATACGTAACGGTCATGTCGCAGGACAGGTAACGCGTTCCCTCGGGGACGTTGACCGTGATCTCCGCATAGGGATTGATTCCGACCGACTGCATGGAGAAATTGGGGTTGGAGAAGGTGAAATTGTACATGCTGAGATTATAGCATTTCTCCAGTCGCTGACCCGTGACAAGATTCATGCAGTTCAGGTTGCGGTACTTGGAGGGGAGGCGCATGGTGATGCCGTTGGAGCTGTCCCTGTCCTCATCCACGATGCGGACAGGCTCGGCGGTGTCGGGATCGTATGTAAACTCATAGGGGAAGTACCGATCTCCCGCTTTCAGGAGAGGATATTCCTTATCCACAAGGTCACAGCTTGCCTCGAACATGCCGCCCACAGCTTCTGCTTCAAGGGACACGATGAGATAGACGCCGAAGTCCATGTATACCGCGCCGCCCATACGCTGTGTTGAGACGAAGTGGGAGGTATTTGCTTGACGCGAACGCTCATAATCGTAGATGAAGAAGCCGTACAGCTTGACATAAGGACCGAATTCCAGAGAAACGCTCACGCCTGCCACGTCTTTACAGCCGACGGCAAAGCCGAGGCTTCCCTTGATGCCCGCTTTCAGTCCCATTTTACCCATGACGTAATACTGGAATGCGAACTGTTCGTCGATGAGATCCATGGTCTCGCTTCCCGCACTTGGACGGAACAGACCGAACTTCACCCAGAAAGTGTAGCGCTTGCCGATCTCCTGCTGGAGGCTTGCGCCCATGGAGATATTCATGTCCGCGCGTACCACGAAGTTTGCGGAGAGGGAAATGACCAGACCGTTTACATAGATGTCCTTCTTGCAGATCTCCTGATCCACCAGCTTGACCCAATCGGTCTCCTTTTCCAGCATTTCGCTGTATTTGTCCATCAGGTCGTTCATGCCCTCGAGGTAGCGGTCGGCATCCAGCTCGGTCTCATAGGACAGATTCATCATTTCCATCAGATCTGCGGAGATATTGGTCTTGCCCAGCTTTTCGCCAAGCTCGTTCCATTCCGCCTCGTTCGGCATGCCGTCGATCTGTTCGAGAACGCCCCAGAGCATGGTGATGTCGTCTGCGTATTCCTTGGCTTTCTCCGCGTCGTTTTTGACCTGCTCCCATTTGCCGCGCAGTTCGTCGATCTTATCCAGAACGTCGCCTGCGGTGTTCAGACCTTTTTTCAGCTTGCCAAGACTGTCGGGAAGCAGATCGGCGACATCCTTCGGGTTGCGGACAAAGCTCTTGAGCTGATCGAGAAGTCCTTCGTCCTCCTCCTGCTCGGTGTATGCCTGTGCGTCGATGCGGATTCCCGTGAAGCTCTTGATGTCCACGGATGCGCCCACCTTGACGCCGATGGGCACGGGGATGAAGCCCAAGAGATCGGTCTTGACCAGCTCACCGTTGGCGGTGACGCCGAGCGCAATCTCCTGCACGAAGGTGGCGGAAAGGTCGATCATGAGCTTGCCGCCGTCCTCGACCTCCACCTCGAACTGTGCGTCGATGCCCACGGCAAGCTGGACCGCGCCGCGGTCGGTGAAGTGCATCTGATCGCCCGATGTAATCAGCTCAACGGTCAGGGTCACGCCGTCCTTTAACTCAAAGGAGGTGCCGATGTTCCGAAGTCCTGCCGCGTTGCCGGGCAGTGCGTTTCCGTTTTCATCGGTGACCGAGACGGTTGCATTTGCCAGATTACGGAAGCCGTCGGTCTGTACTGCCATGCCGGCAAGCACGTTTGCCGCTTCCTCGGCAAAGCCGCTGTTCTGCACCTGACGGTACACGGCGGATTCGATCTCCGCTTTTGCTTCCTCGGAGATGAGATCGTCACCCGAGACAACGGGCTTTATGTACATATCGGCAGATGCCTCAATGTCCTCGGCGGTGCACCGTTCATAGGTGATGACGCCGCTTGCGGGATCATACGCCGTGATCCGTGCAAAGTAGATATCGTCGCGGCTGTTGATGCTGTCCTGCGACACATAGATCGAGAGGAAATCGCCTACGCCGATTCTGCTGTTTGCATAGGACAGGGTTCCGTTTTCCTCACCCATCATCAGGGCATAGACTGCGGTGTCAAGGGTGAAGGCATCGTTGTCGCAGGCAAGGGTCAGCTTGCCGCTGTCGGCGGTCGGAAGTGCGCCCGAAACAGGGTAGTTATCGGGGATTTCGTACATTTTTTCAACGTCCGAATCGTCTAAGTTTGCCAGCGTTACGGTGTTGCCCGCCACCGATTCCGCGCGGAACCATGTTTCGGGATCGTCCGGATAGGCGTTGCCGCCGATGTAATCTCTGTCGTTCGGGTTCGTGTCCCGATAGAAGCAGATCAGGTCGCCTGCCGTGATGCCGGCAAGAATGACGGCGCTTCCCGCACGCAGGGAGGCAGGATCGCTGTGCTGTACGAAGTGCGTGCGCGAGCCCATGGTGATGTTATCTACGGCATCCTTGGCGATGGAGAAGGCGGCGGTGCGGATGCTTTCGTCCTTACCGTCAAAGCACCAGCCGTCTGCAAGGGTCAGCTCGTAGGAACAGCCGCGGCGGAAGCCGTCGGGTGCTTTGACTGTGTACACGCCGTCGTTGTCCTCGTCCGTGACCGTGAAGGCTACGGGATCGGAGCCGTCCTTGGGCAGGAGCACAACGGCATCCTGCGGCGAAAGCTCACCGGAGGCTCTGCGGATCTCAAAGGAAAGCTCCGGCTCCTGATCGAGCTGTGCAAAGGAGGCGGGCGTCACATCCACCGTGCTTGCCATGTCGGTGTACTTTGCGTAGACCTTCGTGTTTTCGATCACGGGGTTTTCCGCATAGAAGGGCGTGGTGAATTCGGGATCGAGATAGTAACCCTCGAGGGTGGCATTTGCCTTGGAGGACTTTGTCACCGAGGGAATCTCGCCCAGCGGATATCCGCGGCTTGCCTGCAATACGTCGAACGCGCGGTCGCCGTCGTAGAAGGTGACCGTGAGAAGCTCGGGTCCGAGCTGAATGTCCCACTCTGCCAGATATTTCTTGATCATGAGCAGGTCGGTCATATCCGCCTCGGTATCTGCGTTGACGTCCGCGTTTTCAAAGCGGAAGCCCGACGGGTTTTCCTCGGCGATGTAGCGTCTCAGCATCAGGATGTCGTTGAGATCGATTTCACCGTCGCCGTTGACGTCACCGAAGAGGATCTCGCTCGGTTTTGCGAAAACCGCCAACGGCAGGGCGGACAGGAGCATTGCCGCGGCAAGAAGGAAGCTGAGTAATCGTTTTGGCATGGCTTAACCCCTCCGTTTCTTCATAATTACGAATACCGCAACGCCGCCGATCACAAGGACGACACCGACGGTAATGATGATCACGGGCGCCGTGTAGGATACCTTATCGCTCGGAGCGTCGGCGGACGCGGTGTCCTTCGGCTCTGCCGTCTCGGTGTCGGTCGCCTGCGCTTCCTTCTCTACCGTGAAGGTCGCCGTGGCGGTGCCTGAAGATGAGAGAATGGAGACGGTATGCTCACCGGGTGACAGGCGCTTTAAGTAATCGGTGCTGACGGTGACCACGGTACTGCCGCTCACAGCGGTGAAGTCCGCGCGGTCAAGCGCTTTTCCGTCAATTTCCACGCCCAGAAAATCGGCAAAGTTCGCATTCGACACAAACACGAGCGGGCTGTCCGAGCCGATTTGATAGGTGCTGTTGCTTCCTT
>USTB01000001.1 GCA_900557635.1 uncultured Eubacteriales bacterium | reverse complement strand
GTCCCTTTGGAATCTTCAAAACTTTTTGAGAGGGTCGAAGATAGGGATTTTCTCTGCGAATGGGCGTTTGCGGAAAAGAAAACGTTTGTGCGGGGAAAGCGTTCTCGATTTTGTCTGTGTGATAGATAAAATCCGTGTGACATATTTTTTCAAATCGCCCGTCGGGGAGGACGGTTTCTCCCGCAAAACCAATACGCCGCTCCTCTTCGGAACGGCGTATATTTTTTCCTGCGATGCCAATACTGTTATAGCAGAGCCGCAACGCCGACAGCCTGTGTGCGAAGGTCGTAAACTGTGCGGATGCAGGGGGCAATGATGTTCTACAACAAAGTGGAGATATGCGGGGTCAACACCGCAAAGCTGAAGTCGCTGAGCGACGAGGAAAAGAAGGAATTACTGCAGAGGATCCGTTTGGGGGATCAGACTGCGAGAAAAGATATGATCGACGGAAATCTTCGGCTGGTGCTCAGCATCGTGCAGAGATTTTCCAACCGCGGGGAGAATCCCGACGACCTGTTTCAGGTCGGGTGCATCGGATTGATCAAGGCGATCGATCACTTCAACACCGAACTTGACGTCAAATTTTCCACCTACGCAGTGCCGACGATCGTTCCGAGGTGAAAAGGAATGGGGCGTATCGGTTTGCCAAGTCCCGTTTCAGAAATCCACCATACCGTACATATCGCCGCCGTAAATTTTTTTTGACACCAGCTCCCGAACAATGCGTTCCGCTTCCTCAACGGAAGCCCCGGGCAAAACGGAAAAACCGCTGTCCAAAATGTTTTCAAAGTACGAATGCAGATCGGCGACATCCGAATCGGCGTTCAGCACACGCTCGATCTTCGTATAATCGACTGCGGAATCCGAGATCGGGATGATCCCTTCCGAATAATAGCTGTTGTAAGCGATCCTTTTCCCGTTCACGTCGCGCACGACCTGCGTGAATTCGCGATCCCCGAAATACAGGAACAGCTCGTCCGGCTGGGTGTACAGAATGATCGATTCGCATTGCAGGATCGCCTGCGCCAACGCGTCTCCATCGATTTTACGGACGTTGCCGTTGTATTCAAATTCGGTCGGGAATGCGATGTAGAGGATCTCTCCTTCGCTCACATGCGCACAGTAATCGGTTTCCGCTTCGGCTTCGATCACCACACATTCCGATGTATCGCGATCGGAATGCGTTACGGTTGCGTAGTAAAGTGTTCCGTATTTTTGCAACGGCTTTATTTTCATAAGGGAGGTGCTGTCTTTATAATCGGAATATTTAACCAAAGGCGGCTGTTTTCTTGTTTCTGCGGTGGATTCGGTGGCAGGAGCGGAGGAATCGGTGCCGACGGAGGATGTACCGTCGCCTGCATCGGAATTTCCGCGATTTCGGCAGAGAATGCCGACAAGGATGCATGCGGCGATCAGGATCGCAGCGCATAGAACGGTCAACAGGATATTTCTTTTCTTCATGTAAATCAACTCCTTTTCAAATAATCTACAGGCTGTCTCGTTGGCGTTTTTGCCTCAAAATTGCTTGGGGTGATTTGAAAAAAGCAGAGGCTTGAGCCTTTTCGGGTCTTGCCTCTGCTTTTTTGCGGGAGTGTTATGCCGTGTTTGGGAATTCAGTCCGCATTCTGTGCGATGCGGCGCGCCTCCATGTAGTAGCGCTTGCTTTCCGCCTCGCCCATGGAGAAGGTCTTGCGCGGGAGCACGCCGTTCCGCGATACCACGGGGAACAGCTCGGATTTTTTCATGCCGTCGAACAGGAAGCCCACACAGCCGTCCCCGCATGCCAGACGGCGCAGAACGTCCTCGCCGTGAATGTAGTCTACCTCGGCTTCGGGGTGGGAAGCAAGGTAAGTGTCCAGAAAGCCCTGCACCTGCTCCACGGAGAAGCCGTCAAAGGAGAAGGACTCGGAGCCGTCGGCGCACACAAGCTCGGCGCGGCGGTTGCCGCCGTTGAAGTAGGTCCGTGCCGCGCGGCGCACATCGCTCGGATCGACGTGCTTGAGCAGACGGTAGATCGGCTCAAATTCCAGTGCGGGGTCGTGAACATTGACCACCTCGACCAAGGCATACCGTTTTGCTTCGGTGGGGTCGGCTTCGTAGCATGCTTTGGCGGTGGCAAGGGAATGGTTGCCGTCGCCCACGGCAAAAAGGAAGGGGTCGTCGCCGTCGCCCATGAGCTGACGCAGAGCGTCGAGCACCCGCTCCTGCACGTCGTCGGGGATCAGCGCGCCGCGCAGATGACCGCCGCCCAGCATGAGGTCAAAATCGTATACGGTCTGTTTCGCCGCGTTCTCCAGAGGCTCGATGACCGTTTTCTGCGGGTCATCGATGAGGAGCATGACGTGCGGAAGCTCCAAGGGCGCGTCCCGACGGATGGCAACGCGCGGCGGGATGCGTTCAAGGACGGTTCCCTCGGTGGCGCGGATGAGCGCCTTTTTTTCGGGACGGAAATCGTATGCCTCGAGATCGACAGCGCCCACAATGCCGCGCCGCACGCCGCCGCGCGGCAGGGTGCGCTCCACATAGATCATGGCGTGCGGATAGCGCACGAAAAGGTCGCTTTGCAGATAGGACTGCATGTGGGCGTTGATCTGCGCGATGCGGGCGCTGTTGTCCGCGGTCAGGTAGACCTCGGGTAAGATCAGGCGCAACGCCGAGGGCGCGTCGCCCACGATGCGGTCAGCCTCCTCCCAGTATTCGGGCTGAGAGGTGAACTGATCACAGGCGACCACCGACCATTTTTCGTGACCGGCGCGGGGAAGGAGGATGTCGGCTGAGGAAAAGGGAAGGGCTTTCATCGGATACCGTCCTTTCTGTTCGGGTCGTTGGGAGGATTGGGCGCATCGGGATGATGCGGCGCATGTTCCCCCTGCGGGAAATCGGAGGGCATGCGGGGCGGCAGGGGGGACGGCGCTCCGTCGGGTGCGGTCTGTTTGCGGCGTGTCTCCATCACCATGGAGTTGATGTCGGCATCCTCGGAAAGATAGCGGCTTGCCTGGGGGGGGAAAAGGGGGTAATAGTGTCCGCGGTTGTGCATGAGCGTGGTATGATCGCCCATTTCGACGATTTTTCCGTTTTCCAGAACGATGATCTTGTTTGCCGTGGTGGCGCTGGACAGGCGGTGAGACACGAAAACCATGGTCTTGTCGCGGCGGAGCGCATCAAACTGGTTGTAGATCTCCTGCTCGGCGATGGCGTCGAGCGAGGCGGTCGGCTCATCGAGGATAATGACATCGGAATCGCTGTAGAATGCGCGGGCGATGGCGAGTTTCTGCCACTGACCGACCGACAGCTCGGTGCCGTTTTCCTCAAAGTACCGCATCAGGGGCGTATTGTAATTGTCGGGCAGACGCTCGATGAAGGCATCGGCACTGCTCTGCCGCGCCGCCTCCTCCACGTCCTCCTGACGGTCGGGCTTGTCAAGCTGACCGAAGCGGATGTTCTCCTTGACCGAAAAGGCGTATTTGCCGAAATCCTGGAAGATGATGCCGAACATGGAATACAGGTCGTCCACGTCGTATTCGCGGATGTCGTAACCGTCCAGCAGAATGCGTCCCTCGGTGGGATCGTAAAGGCGGGTGAGCAATTTGATAAGGGTGGTCTTTCCCGCGCCGTTCAGACCCACCAGTACGCAGGTGTCCCCCTCCTCCAAGGTGAAGGAGATGTTGTCGAGTACCCGACGGGAGGAGCCGGGATAGGAGAACGATACGTTTTCAAAGCGGACGGTGTGACCGGTGTGATGCGCCACATGACGGGGCGATGCGGGGCACAGGGGGACGATCTGCTTTTTGTAATTCATGAAGGAGATCATATTGTCGATGAACAGCGTGCCCTCGTATACGGAGGAGGTGGTGGCGATGAGGGAGCTGACTGCACTGGAAATGGTGGTCAGCGCACCGGTGTACAGTGAGAACGAGCCGACCTGAAACTGCCCGTCGCACACCATTTTGGCGATGTAGAGGAAGAAGCCGCAGTTGACAGCCGCCTGAAAGATCAGAATGACGATCAGCCACAGGTTTTCGGACACGATCAGGCGCTTCATACCGCCGAAGTATTCCCGAAACACCTTGGTGTAGCGCGAGATGAAGAGATCGGACAGCTTGAAAATGCGCATTTCCTTCACGGTGTCCTTATCGGTCACCTGCTCGGAGTAATACTGCATCTGCCGACGCTCCTTGGAGTGCGACTTCATGAACTGCACGTTCTTGGCGCGATACATGAAATTGATCACGGCACTGGGGATCGAGATGGCAATGACGATCCACGGCGCAAACGGGCTGACGGCGGCAAGCACGGCAATGAAGCTGACCATGGAAATGATGGCGGTCATGATGTTCAGCGTAGAGAAAATGACCTGCATGGGACGGATGGACGCTTCGCGGTTTGCGTTTTCCAGCTTTTCGTAAAAATCGGGCAGATCGTAGCTGGAAAGATCCACTTCCTTGGATTTTTCCATGATCTTGACCTTGATATGGTTGGTCACAAGCTCACTGGAAACGCGGGTGACCACGTTATTGAGGTTGGAAATGAGCTGAGTTGCCAGCTGGATGCCGAACTGCGCCACGATCAGCCACAGAACGCGGGTGAACGCCACCTTGCCGTAAAAGGCGTCCGCCAAGGCGTTGAGCACGTCGGCTGACACATAAGCGGAAAAGATGGGCATGACGCCGTTGAAGAGCGCCACAAAGAGCATGGCTAACAGGATGAAGCGGTTTGTCTCCCACACGAGGCGGAATATGTAGAGAAGGCGGGAGCAGAATTTGGTCACGACCCGACGGAGATAATCGGGAACTTCCCGAATGCTTTGAGGCTTCGGTTCGCGCAGTTTATCGCGTTGCTTCTGACCGTGAAAGCCTATGGGAGGGGGTCCGTACATAATGCATGTTTCCTTTCCTTGGTTCGGGGTAGGCAGAAAAATCAGTTGCGGTGCAGTTTTGCGGCAAAGAATCCGTCGGTGCCGTCGGTGTCGGGGGAAAAGGTGCGCACGGCTTCGGAGGTGAAATCGGGATGGGCGGCGAGGAAGCGGTTCACGATGTCCCCGTTTTCCTCGGGAAAGACCGTGCATGTGGAGTAAACGAGTGTGCCGCCCGAACGCACATAACGGGAGACGGTGTCAAGGATCTGCGTTTGAACGGCGGGAAGCCCGTCGGTATCCGTAGGGCTCTTGTGCCGCAGATCGGGCTTTTTGGCAATGACGCCGTAGCCCGAGCAGGGCACGTCGCACAGAACGCGGTCAAACGCACCGAACCACGCGGGGTTCGGCTCCTTGCCGTCATGCACGTCGGCACGGATGATGTCGATGCCGAGCCGCCGCGCGCCGTTTTCGATTAAGGACAGCTTGGAGCGATGCAGATCGAGGGACAGGAGCGTGCCTCGGTTTTCCATATCCATGGCAAGGAAAAAGGACTTTCCGCCCGGGCATGCACAGGCATCCATGACCCGCTCGTCGGGGAGCGCGCCCAGAAGGTGCGCGCACCATTGGGATGCCTCGTCCTGCACAAAGCACAGCCCGTTTTGCAGAGCTGCAAGCTCGGCTACGGGCGCGCTGTCGGGCAGACGGATCGCAGTTTCGGTCAGCGCGGCGGGCTGTGCCTCCGTTCCCGCCGATGCAAGGTCGCGCAGTAACTCATCCCGACTTGTGCGCAGGGTATTCACCCGCAGGGTGATGGGGGCGGGACGGTTGAAGGCGGAAAACATGCGGTATGCGCGCTCGGTGCCGAAATGCTCGAAAAAGCGTTTCGCCAGAGGCGCGGGAAATCCGTATACCGCCTCCGCACAGCGGAGCGGCTCTGTATTCGGGTCGGGATAGGGGATGCTGTCCTTTTGACGGACGGTCTGCCGCAGAACGGCGTTCACAAAGGACGATGCGCTGGAAACGCCCGCCGAACGGGTCAGCTTTACGCTCTCGTCGCAGGCGGCGCTGTCCGGAACGCGGTCAAGATAGAGGATCTGGAGCACGCCCATGCGCAGGATCTGCAAAACGGGCGGGTCGAGCTTTTCGGGCGGGCGGCGGCTGAAAAGGGAAATGACGTAATCCAGCGCGGTTTTCCACTGAATGACGCCGTATACCAGCGCGGTGAAAAGCCCGCGCTCCCTGCCGTCCAGCTCCCAGCGGCGGACTGCGGCGTCAATTTCCAAATTGGCATATTTCCCGTCCCGCTCCCACGACAAAAGGGAGCGAAGCGCAGCAAGCCGTGCCGAAATCGGTGCGCTCACTGTGTGCTCTCCACGCGGTCGCCTGCCGCGATACCCCGTCCGCGGATGAAGTCCGCCGCCGACATTCTGCGTTTCCCTTCGGGCAGAACTCCCGTAACGGCAAGGATGCCGTCTCCGCAGGCAATGGCGATGCGGTCATGCTCGGTGGAAAGGACGGTGCCCGGCTCTCCCGTTCCCGCCTCCCACCGTGCGGAGGTGATCTTGAGGAGCTTGCCGTTCAGGCGGCAGAAGGCAAGGGGGAAGGGAGAGAGCGCGCGGATCTGGCGCTCCAGTGACTGTGCATCACGCGTGAAATCGAGCACGCAGTCGCTCTTTTCGATCTTTGCGGCATAGGTGGAGAGGGCGTCGTTCTGCTTCTGCGGGTGTGCACTGCCGGCTTCAAGTTCGGGAAGGACGGCAAGCAGTGCGTCCGCGCCCGCCCGTGCCAGCTTGTCGTGCAGTGTCTCGAAATTGTCCTCTTCGGTGATGGGGACCGTGACCTTTTTGTACATGTCTCCGGTGTCCAGCCCTTCCGCCATCTGCATAATGGTGACGCCCGTGACCGCTTCTCCGTCCAGCATGGCGCGCTGAATGGGGGCGGCGCCCCGATAGCGGGGCAGAAGAGAGCCGTGGATGTTGATGCAGCCGTATTTCGGGTAGTGCAGGACGTAGGACGGCAGGATCTTTCCGTATGCGGCGACCACGATCACGTCGGGCGAAAGCTGTTCCAACGCGGGCGCAAACGCGCCGTCCCGCAGGGTCTGCGGCTGATACACGGGAATGCCGCAGGACAGGGCGCATTCTTTCACTGCGGACGCTTTTGTAGCGTATCCCCGTCCGCTCGGCTTATCGGGCTGTGTGACGACGCCGCACACCTCGTAGTCCCCGTGCGCGATCAGGGCGCGCAGTGCCACCACCGCAAAATCCGGTGTTCCCATAAATAATACTCGCATGTTGTTACCTCACTGTCCTGTATCGGAATTAAAAAAACGTTCGGCGCGGGGATCTCGACGCCGTTGCCGAACGTATGGGTGAAAGACGGCTGACGGCGGTGGAAACCGCCGAATAAACGGATGTGATCAGGACTTTCTTTCCAGCTCGCGCATTTCCTCGTCGCTGAGCATGCGCGCGTGATCCGTGAAAAGGATGCCGTCGAGATGATCGATCTCGTGGCAGAAGCAACGCGCCGTCAGTCCCGAGCCGGTGTAGGTGACCTCTTTGCCCGTGCGATCCTGTGCCGTGACGGTCACGGACATGGGACGGTCGGTGATGCCCCAACGGTCGGGCACCGAGAGACAGCCCTCCAATTCATGCTGGCGCTCCTTGGAGCACACCGTGATGCGGGGGTTGATCAGCTCCAAGATCTCGCCCTCGGCGTTTTCCACCAGGACGACGCGGCGCAAAACGCCCACCTGCGGTGCCGCCAGACCCACGCCGCCGGCATCCGCCAAGGTCTCCTTCATGTCGTCGATCAGACGCAGGATGCGGGGCGTGATCTCCTCCACGGGGCGGCTCGTTTTGTGCAGAATGGGATCGCCCGTTTTTACAATGTTCAGAATTGCCATAATCGTTCTCCGTTTCTTTGAATTCTGCCGTGTGTGTGCCGACGTATCGGTGCTTACAGACGGCTCGGGTTGATGTCGATGCTCACGGTCAGCTTGCGGATGAGATCCTGCGCGAATTCCCGCAGGATGGCGCGGAAGAGGGCGCGGGTCCGCTTGTTGTTTTTGCATTTGATGACCATGCGCATGCGGTACTTGTTGTTCATGCGGTACACGGGCGCTTCAAACGGACCGAAGCATTGCAGGACGACATCGGAATAGTCCTTTGCCTGCCGTTCGCCGATGAAAGAATCCAGTGCCGCCGCCGCGGTGACCGCCACCTGCTCGTCGTCCGACACCAGTGTGATGAGCGCGATGTCGCAGAACGGCGGGAAGAGCAGGGTGCGGCGCAGACGGATCTCGTTTTCGTAAAACGCGGGGTAGTCCTGTGCCGCTGCCTGTCGAATCACGGGATGATCGGGGTTGTAGGTCTGGATCACGGCGCGCCCGGGCTTGTCCGCCCTGCCCGCGCGTCCCAGAACCTGTGCGATGAGGGAAAAGGTGTGCTCGTTGGAGCGGTAGTCATCCAAAAACAGGGACGCGTCCGCGTTGGTCACGCCAGACAGGGTCACGTCGGGGAAATCGTGTCCCTTTGTGACCATCTGTGTGCCGATGAGAATGTCGAATTCGTGGCGGCGGAAGCGGTTCAGAATGTCGAAGTACGACCATTTTGAGGTGGTGGTATCGGCGTCCATCCGCTCGATCCGCGCCGTGGGAAAGAGATGCGCCAATTCATCCTCGGCGCGCTGTGTGCCGTAGCCCATGAAGTGAATGTGGGTGGAACGGCAGGACGGGCATTCGGTGGGCACGGGCTGACGCATGCCGCAGTAATGGCAGATGAGATATCCCGCCTGTGCTCCGGAAAAGGCGGCGGATGCGGTGTGATAGGTCATGGAGACACTGCAATGGGGACACAGGATCGCTGTGCCGCACTGCGGGCAGGACATGAAATTGTGATATCCCCGACGGTTCACGAAAAGAATGCTCTGCTCCCCGTTTTCCAAGTTGCATCGGATCTCCTTTTGCAGGGACTGTCCGAAGGGGGAGAGATTCGCCTGTTGCTCCTCCTCGCGCAGATCGACCACGTCGGGCACGGGCAGGGCGGCGCCGCCGTACCGTTCGGTCAGCGTGACCAGGGTGTAAATGCCCTGCACCGCCTTATAGTAGCTTTCCACGGACGGCGTGGCGGAGGCGAGAAGCATCATGGCACCCTGATGCGCACAGCGGAAGCGTGCGACGTCGCGGGCATGATAGCGGGGGGCGGTGTCGGATTTGTAGGTGTGCTCCTGTTCCTCGTCCAGTACGATCAGCCCGAGACGGGTGAAGGGCGCGAAAACCGCACTGCGCGTGCCGATGCACAGATCCACCATACCCCGTCGGATGCGGGTGTAGGTGTCCAGACGTTCTCCTGCCGAAAGGGAGGAATGGATCACGGCGACGCGGACGCCGTAGCATGCGCGGAAATAGGAGACTGTTTGCGGGGTCAGGGAAATTTCGGGCACCATGAGTATGACCTGCCTGCCCGAGCGGAACACCTCGTCGATGAGCGCCTTCATCACGCGGGTCTTTCCGCTCCCCGTGACGCCGTGCAGAAGCGCCGCCTTTGCTTCACCCGCACGGCTCAGTTCGACTAGGGTATCCAGCGCCGCCTGCTGATGCGGCGTCAGACGGTTTTCGTCGGGCGCACCCTGCGGCAGATCGGCATAGGGGTCGCGGAACAGCTCCTCCTCGCGCACCGCAAGGTAGCCCCGTTCGGTCAGGGCGCGGATGGGCGCGGTACTGCTGATGTCCGCCGCCTTTTGCAGCTCGTCCGCATGCAGTCCCGGCGTTTGCAGTGCGGCGCGCAGGACGGCGCGCTGTTTTTCGGTGATACTGCCCTTTCCCTTGGCGGGGAGCGCCTCTAATTCCTGCGCGGTCAGCGCGCAATCGTACAGGATCGCCCGCTTGGTGCGACTTTCCTGCACGGTGATGTCCCGTGCAATCAGTTCCGCATTTTCCAGCTCCCGCAGGAGACTGCCCGTTCGGTCGCCGAATTCACCCTCGATGGCGGTTCGGTTCATGCTCTCGGCGGCTTCCAGACGGTTCCAGAGCTGCAGAGCGCCTTCGCTGACCGTGTCGGGCGGGGTCGTGCTCGTCAGGGTCACGCTTTCCCGCAGGGGACCGAATGCCGCAGGCGGCAGAACGCACCGCACCGCCTCGCCCATGGTGCACAGAGTGTATTCCCGCAGGAACTCACACAACTGCAAAAACTCGCTGTTCAGGGCGAAGCCCTCAAAAAGCAGCGAGTCGATGGGTTTTGTACGGTTCTCAAGCTCGGGAGAAACGGTTTCCTGCAGAGAAACGATCAGGGCATACTGCCGTCGGTTGCCGCCTCCGAACGGAACCAACGCGAGCATGCCCTCCCGACACTGACCGCGCAGATGCTGGGGGATATAATAGTCGAACGGACGGTCAATGGCGTGCGGGGCATCCAAAAGATAAACGCGGGCATACCGATACGTAACGCAAATGTCCTCGCTCATATTTTCTTTGTGGGATCCAGCGATTCGTCAACGATGCGGTAGTAGCCGTTGTGGAGCAGCTTGATGGCGGTCATGACTGCTTTGTCGTCGCGGTATTCGCGGCGGATCATGGAAGCCAAGGACTTGTCGGTCTCCTTGTTTGCCAGCATCTGCTCTGCCTTTTCTCTCTGATGAACGTATTCGTCGGTTACGGCGCGCGCGCACTTTGCAGTAGCGATCACCAGGGTGTAACGGTTGTATTTGTTGTTCTCGGTTAATTCCTCAATGGTGGGATTGAACATAATCTATGCACTCCTTTTGTGAATTTACGAAATCATGTATCGGACGGATTCGGGTCAGTCGAAGTAATGGGCAAGCACTTCTTTTGTGCATGCCGGATCGGGATAAACGCCGCCCACGGCATCGAGAATGGCGCGGACGGTATGCTCTGCCGAGCCTTCCTCGTTGACGATCACACAGTCGAATCGGTTTGCATACGACAGCTCGACCTGGGTCTGACGGATGCGGGAGCGGATGGACTCCTCACTGTTGGTTCCTCTGCCGCGGATGCGCGCCTCCTGCACGTGAACGTCGGGCGCCATGAGAAAGATCATCAGCGCCTCGGGATACTGCTCCTTGATGTTGACAGCGCCGTTTACATCCACATCGAGCACCACATGGTTGCCCGATGCAAGGATGTCCGTGATCTGAAAGCGCGGGGTGCCGTAAAAGTTGCCGTCGTAATAATTATACTCCAAAATGGCGTTTTGTACCATCATGCGGTCGAACATTTCGTGGGTGATGAAGAAATAATCCACGCCCTCCCGTTCGCCGGGACGGATGGAGCGGGTGGTCACCGAGACCGCCTTTTTGAAATTCCCGGGCAGACTGCCGATGACGGTGCCCTTGCCGCTTCCGGACGGACCGGAAATAATGACGATGCGGGGCGTCTCGGACGAAGCCTCGCGCCTGATGTCGGATGCTGTGCTCATATGGTGCCCTCCGGTTCCGGATCGTGCCCTTCGGTGGTGTCGTTGTTGTTGAGGCGGTTTGCCAAGGTTTCGGTCTGAATGGCGGAAAGGATCACATGCTCGCTGTCGGTCACGATGACGGCGCGCGTCCGTCTGCCGCAGGAGACATCGATCACTCTGCCACCGTCCCGCGCGTCCTGAACCAGACGCTTGATGGGCGCGGAATCGGGAGAGGCAATTGCCACCACGCGCTCGGCGGCGATCAGATTTCCGAAGCCTACATGGATAAAGTGCATGGCGTGTTCTCCTTATTCGATGTTCTGGATCTGCTCGCGGATCTTCTCCAGCTCGCTCTTCATGTCCACCACCAGACCGGTGAGGGACACGTCGGAAACCTTGGAGCCGATGGTGTTGACCTCGCGGTTCATCTCCTGTAGCAGGAAATCCAGCTTGCGGCCCACAGGCTCCGTTGCACCGAACGCCGCTTCCAGTGCGTCGCAATGGATGTTGAGGCGAACCAGCTCTTCATCCACGGCGGTCTTGTCTGCAAACAGGGCGCATTCGGTCACGATCCGTGCTTCGTCGGGCTTGCCCTGTACGCCGTGCTCCTCCAGTGCCTGCCGCAGTTTCGTTTCCAGACGCTGACGGTATGCCCGCGTGGCGTCCCCGGCATGCTCCTCCACGGTCTTTGCCATGGTGCGGAGCCGCTCCAGCTTTCCGCGCAGGTCGGCTTCAATGCGTCCGCCCTCCACCTCACGTGCGGCGCAGAATGCGTCGGCGGCGTGCTCCAAGGGGAGCAGAACGTCGCGCCAGTCCTCATCGGCGTCACTCTCGGGCTTTTTCGCCACGAACAGGTCGCGGTTGGCGGCAACCGACATGACGCTGATATCATCGGTGAGGCAGAAGCGGTCGCGCAGTTCACGCAGGGCGCGGAGGTAGCTTTCGGCATAGGCGGCGTCCAGGTGAATGTCGGTGCCCGCACTTTCCAGTACGTTGACGGTGCAGTTCACCTCGATCTTGCCGCGCGATATGCCGCGCATTTGCAGATATGCCTTGATCTTTTCCTCCAGGAAGGCGTGGGTTCTGGGAACGCGCACGGTATAATCGGCGAAGCGGTTGTTCACCGACTTGATCTCCAGTGTGATTTCCTTTCCGTTGATGCATTCGGACGCCCGTCCGAACGCGGTCATGCTTTTTAACACGGCTGAAAGTGACTCCCTTCCTGTTTTGCGGTCTTTACGGTCTTTGCGGTCGTAATATTAAGTATTATTGTAATATTTTAACACGTTCAAGCGGCGTTGTCAATCGTTTTGCCGAAATCCGAACCGCTTTTTCGCGTCTCTCAGATCATGAAATCGTTTGCGGGGAACGCGGGGTCGGTGGTCACCGTGATGCCCAGCTTGCGCAGGGTGCCGTCGTCTCCGCTCCGAAGCATCTGGGTGGAGTGCATGTCGCAGGAGCGAAGCTCGGTGAGCTGATTCACGGCAAGCGCCGCCGTGGGGTTGGTCGCGGCGCAGATGCTCAGTGCGGTGAGCACGTCGTCGAGCTTGAGCACCGAGCTGGAGCTGCCTAAAATGTCCTCCTTGAGGTGGAGGATCGGCTCCAAGATAATGGGGGAAATCAGCATGATCTTATCGTCCAGTCCCGCCAGAGCCTTCACCGAGTTGAGTACACAGCTTGCGGCGGCGCTCATGAGATGGGTCTTGCGTCCCGTCACGATCCTGCCGTCCTTTAACTCTATGGCGACCGACGGACTGCCCGAGCTTTCCTTCTTCTGCCGTGCCGCGACCACCACGGGTCTGTCCTCGGGCTTGAGGTCGAGCTGTTGCATGATCATTTTGATCTTTTCGAGCGTGCTCTCCTTTTCCTTGCCCAATTTGACGTCGCTTGCCGCCTTGAAATATCTGCGGTTGATCTCGTTGCACGCCGCAAGACAGCATGCGTCGTTATCGGTGATGCAGTAGCCCGCCATGTTCACGCCCATGTCGGTGGGGGAACGGTAAAAATCGGGATTTCCGGTCACGCGGGTCAGGATGGCGCGCAGGACGGGAAACGCCTCGATGTCGCGGTTATAGTTGACGGTGGAAATGCCGTATGCCTCCAAGTGGAAGGGGTCGATCATGTTGATGTCCTGCAGGTCGGCTGTCGCCGCCTCGTAGGCAAGGTTGACCGGATGCTTGAGGGGGAGATTCCAGATGGGGAAGGTCTCGAATTTGGCGTAGCCCGCCGCGCGTCCGCGCTTATGCTCATGATAGAGCTGAGACAGACAGGTCGCCAGCTTGCCGCTTCCGGGACCGGGCGCGGTGACCACCACCAGAGGACGCGTGGTCTCCACGTAATCGTTTTTGCCGTAGCCCTCGTCGCTCACGATGAGGTTCACGTTTGCGGGGTATTCGGGGATCGGGTAGTGAGTGTAATGACGGACGCCCATCATTTCCAGACGGCGGCGGAACGGCTCGACCGCAGGCTGACCGGTATACTGGGTGATGACCACCGAGCTGACCAGAATGCCCATGTTGGAGATCAGCTCGATCAGACGGATGACCTCCATGTTATAGGTGATGCCGATGTCGGCGCGGATCTTGGTTTTCTCGATATCTGCGGCGTTGACGCAGAACACCACCTCGACCTTGTCCCGCAATTTGTGCAGAAGCTTAATCTTGCCGTTCGGGTCGAAGCCCGGGAGCACACGGGAGGCATGAAAATCATCGAAGATCTTGCCGCCGAATTCCAGATAGAGCTTGTTGTCGAAGTGCGAGATCCGCTCTATGATCTGCTCGGTCTGCTTTTGCATGTACAGTTCGCTGTCGAAACCAATTTTCATGGAAGTTACCCATCCTCTCAACGCGCCGTATGTGTCTCGGCTCATATATTCACAGATACCTGTATTATAGCACGGACCGCTCCGCATTTCAACAGAAAACGATCAATTTTGACGATTTTTCCCAAGAATGCGAAATTGCGCCGCAAAATGCGACGCAATTTCCGAAAAGTATTCGATCGGACGGAACCGAAAAATCAGAATCCGAATTCCTTGTCCACATCGCCCGTGCAGGGGCAGTTGGTGGGCAGGGTGACGCCGATGTTATCCACGGGAGCCGCCCAGTGAATGGCGTTGTCGATGATCTTGATAATGGTCTCGTTGTGGTATGTGGGAACGCTCTCGTGACCGGGCTGGAAGTAGAAGATTCTGCCCACGCCGCGGTAGAAGCACATACCGGAGCGGAAGATGTTACCGTGCTGGAACCAGCTTCCGAAGACCAGCTCATCGGGCTGTGCCACGAGGAAAGGCTCGCCGTACATCTCTTCCTGCTCCAATGCAAAGTGAGAGGGAATGCCGCTTGCAATGGGATGGTTGGGGAAGAGATTCCAGATGATCTCGTGCTGTTCGGAGCCCCAGGACAGGTTGCCTGCCGTGCCGATGATGCGGCGGAAGGGCTTGGATTCGTGTGCGGAGTGCAGAGCAATGAAGCCCATTGCACCGTTGATCACGCGGTATGCAATGCGGTCGACCAAAGCATCGTCCACATCGCCGTGGCTCATATGACCCCACCAGATGAGAACATCGGTGTTGTCGAGGCGCTCCTGCGGCAGACCTTGATCCGGATCGTCCAGTGCGGCGAGGGTGATGTCGAGGTCGCCGTCAAAGCTGAGCATTTCCTTGATCTTGGCGTGCAGACCGTTGGGGTAAATGGCTTTCACGTTCTCGTCGGTCTTTTCGTGACGATACTCGTTCCAAATGGTTACGCGGATTTTTTTCATAACGGTATGTACCTTTCTGAAATGTCTATATTCGGTAATTCTTTTTTACCATGTCGGAGAGAAAAAGTCAAGAGAAAATGCAAAATTTATAAAATTTCTCCTTGCGGCGGAGACAGATCCGTGCTACAATAAAGATGAAAATAACGACGCAGACAGGCTCTGCGCGTGTTCTGCGGTGAATAACCCCGCCGCGCCGTCCCATAATGGATACGGGGGTGACGGTATGAAGCCGAGAACACGCAGGGGAGAATTCTGCATCGGTCTTGTGATCGGTGCGGCGACGGCAATTCTGGTCACGGCGGGGCTGTACGTGTTTTGCCGCCTGTACTACTGAGAGAGGAACAGAAAATAGAATATGAGACTGGATAAATTATTGACCGAATGCGGGCTTGCTTCGCGCAGTGAAAGCTCCCGCGCGGCACGTGCAGGAAGGATCACGGTCAACGGGACGCCCGTCCGCGATCCCTCGGTACATATCGATCCCGAAAACGACGCGGTGGTATTCTGCGGACAGCGTGCGGAATATCGGCGCTATACCTATGTCATGCTCAATAAGCCGCAGGGCTATGTGTCTGCTACCGAGGACCCGCGCGACAAGACCGTGCTCGAATTGCTCGACCCGCGTCTGCAACGGCTCGGTCTGTTTCCGTGCGGACGACTGGATCGGGATACCACGGGGCTGATGATCCTCACCGACAACGGTGCCGCCGCGCACCGACGGCTGTCCCCGCGCCGCCATGCGGAAAAGGTGTATTTCTTCCGGACGGAGCGTCCGGTCGATGATCCCGTGTCTCTGGAAAAGGGCATACGTCTGGACGGGGGATATGTCACTCTCCCGTGCAGGATCCGCATGACCGGACCGTGCGAGGGGGAGATCACGCTGGTCGAGGGGAAGTATCATCAGATCAAGCGCATGTTTGCGGCTGTCGGAAACCGCATTGTTGAATTGCGGCGTATTTCCTTTGCGGGGATCGCGCTCGACCCCGCGTTGCCCGAGGGCGCGTGGCGCTATCTCACGCCCGAGGAGCAGGCGCTGATGGAGAAGGAATAGTGCGTGTTGCGGAATTCTTCGCAATACGTTCAAATTAGTAAATTCTATTTAACATCCGCGACCGCTCCGACCTCTCCGCCGCAGGGGCGTCGACTGTCCGACGGGACGGCTGACGGCGCGGCATCGGACGCGGCACGGCGGAAAAGACGGAAAAATCACGTGAGAACGGGCGCTTTTTCTCGGCTTTTGTCCGCATTTTGCCGAGGGAGCATGCCGATGCGGGACGGGGACGGCATTGCCGTCCGTGCGCGCAGGGCGGGCATTTCCTGAGATTTGTGCAGGATGCATAAAAGAAAAAAGTAAAGTTTGGAAAATAAGCCTATTCCAATTCGGAGCGGAATTTGCTATAATGAACGAAGCGATGTAGGACAGTAATGTTCAGTCAAACACGGCGGCAACCGAACATACGCGTTGGCCGCATTCAATACAGGAGGATCATTCCGTTATGTCTAGCTTGTCC